>CAZTPT010000053.1:0-5497 GCA_964615705.1 uncultured Methanosarcinales archaeon | reverse complement strand
AAAACTATTTAAAAAGATTTCTAATAACTGGTTTGATGGCTTACAAGTTAGCAGTGGTGGTGAGGAAGGATTTAAGGCTTCCCAAGGGCAAACTCGCGGTGCAAGCAGCTCACGCAACCGCTGAGTGCGTGTTCAAGTCCAAGCCTGAAAAAACGAGTGCTTGGAGGCGTGAGGGCCAGGCGAAGGTAGTGTTGAAAGTTGAAGGACTTCCTGAGTTGTTAAGGATTAAGAAAGCGGCGGAAGCGAAAGGTTTAATAACAACTCTTGTGAGCGATGCTGGCAGGACTGTTTTAGAGCCTGGCACGGTCACCTGTTTAGGAATAGGACCTGACCAGGACTCAGAGATAGACCCTTTGATAAAGGATTTGAAGCTAGTGTGATCAAGGATGGTTGAAGGAAAGAAAACCCCTTTGGAAGAGATGCGGAAGGAGCGGTTGAAGAAGTTGGAAGAGTTGAAAAAGCTCGGAGTAAACCCTTACCCTTACTCGTTTGAGAAGAACTCCTCCTCAGCAGAGTTGCAAGCGAAGTATAGTTCTTTAAAGCCGGGAGACGTTACTAAGGACGCGGTCAGCTTCGCAGGGAGGATACTGCTGAAGAGGGATATGGGCAAGGTGCAATTCATGCACTTGCAAGACGAGAAGGGAAGGGTTCAAGCATACTTTAAGAAGGACACGTTGAAGGAGCAGTTCAAGTTGTTGAAACTCTTAGACTTAGGAGACTTCTTAGGAGTGGAGGGGTTCATGTTCAAGACCAAGATGGGAGAAGTGACCATTCACGTGGAGCGCTTCTCTTTACTAGCCAAAGCGTTGCTCCCCCCGCCTGAGAAGTACCACGGATTAAAGGATAAAGAGTTGAGGTATAGGAAGCGCTACCTGGACTTGATGATGAACAAAGAGGTCAGGGAGTTGTTTGAGAAAAGGTCAATCATCATCAAAGAGATAAGGAGCTTCCTGGATGAGAAGGGATTCTTGGAAGTTGAGACCCCCACGCTGCAACCAGTTTACGGCGGGGCGGCTGCGAGGCCTTTCATTACCAAGCACAACGCCTTAGACATGACTATGTACCTCCGAATCTCGGACGAGCTCTACCTGAAACGACTTCTGGTAGGGGGCTATGAGAAGGTGTACGAGATATGCAAGGATTTCAGGAACGAAGGCATCGACAAGTCTCACAACCCAGAATTCACAATGATTGAATGGTACCAGGCGTACGGGGATTACAACACTGGCATGGAGATGGTGGAGAACCTTGTTGCGAGGCTTGCCTTGAAGATTCACGGCTCCACCAAGATAAAGTACCAGGGCAGGGAATTAAACTTAACCCCTCCTTGGAAGCGCATGACTATGAAGGAAGCGTTGCAAGAGCACGGCTCCTTAAACGTTGACTGCTTAACACGCGAAGAACTCTTGGAGAAGGCGAAGGAGCTAGGATTAGAGGTTGAGGATGAAACCCCGAGGGGGTTAATAGTTGAAGCATTATTTGAAGAGTTGTGCGAGCCCCAGTTGTGGCAGCCAACCTTCATCACAGAGTTCCCGATAGAAACCACTCCTCTCTGCAAACCCTTACGCACAGGAGACCAATCCTTGGTGGAGCGCTTCGAGCCGTACATAGCCTGCATGGAGGTTGGGAACGCTTACTCAGAGTTGAACGACCCCTTGCTTCAGAGAGAGCTGTTCCTGGCTGAGAGGAAAGGGGACGAGTCTCACCCCTTAGACTTAGACTTCTTAGAAGCGTTGGAGCACGGGATGCCGCCTACGAGCGGAGTCGGGTTGGGAGTGGACAGGTTGGTGATGATACTACTAGACCAACCATCAATTCGAGACGTTATACTATTCCCCACGCTCAGGCCTAAGTGACCGCAACTTTTATAAAAAACCCTTTTTCAAACCAGCTTTATGAGTTGCGAGGAAGGAAAAACAGTGCTAGGCTTGACAGAGCTGATAACCGTTATCGGGGAGAACTGTTCTGAAAACGTGGTTGCCAGGATAGACACCGGCGCTACTAAGAGCTCCATAGACTTAAGCCTTGCCTCCAAGCTCAAACTCGGACCCGTTATTGACTCCAAGCTGATAAAGAGCGCTCACGGTTCAAAGCTGAGACCTGTCATTGAAGCTAGGATTAAGATAAAGGACAAGGTGATAAACGAGAAGTTCACCCTAGCGGACAGGGCGCACATGCGTTACAAAGTGTTGATAGGGCAAAACGTTTTAAAGAAGGGATTCTTAATAGACCCCTGTCAAGGTTACAGGGAGGTTTCTGGCAAGAAATGAGGGCCGCTCTTATAAGCATGGGAAGCGTGAGTTCTAAAATGATAGGTGAAGCTATGAAGAAGTACTTCGACGAGGTTGACATGTTAAACATTAAGAGCGTGGAGATAAGCTTTTCTGGGAAAACAGCGGAGGTGTTGTACGAAGGAGAGCCCTTGAAGGATTACGACTGCATCTACGCCAAGGGCTCTTTCAGGTTCGCCCCCCTCCTCCGCTCAATAACATCTTTCCTAATGCACAAGTGCTACATGCCCATAGCTCCCGAAACCTTCACCACTGTTCACGACAAGCTCTTAACCCAGTTAGAGCTTCAAAAACACGAGATACCCATGCCCTTGACTTACATGGCAGCCACTGCTGAAGAGGCAAAGAAGGTGTTGTCCAAGGTTAACTACCCAGTCATTATGAAGCTTCCTCAGGGAACCCACGGCAAGGGGGTGATGTTCGCGGACTCCTTAACATCCGCCACCTCCCTCTTAGACGCCTTGTCAGCGTTGAAGCAGTCATTCATAATCCAGGAGTTCGTGGACACTCAGAAAGACTTGAGCGAGGGGGGGAGCGACATAAGAGCGATAGTGGTGGGTGACAGGGTGGTCGCGGCTATGAGGAGGAAGGCTAAGAAGGACGAGGTGAGGAGCAACATTCACATGGGGGGTGAGGGCGAACCGGTCTCTCTAAGTCCGTTGTACAAGAGGCTTGCAGTGAAGGTTGCGAAGGCTTTGAAAGCGGAAATAATAGGGGTTGACATGTTGGAAAGCGTTAAAGGACCTTTAGTCATAGAAGCGAACGTGAGCCCCAGCGTTCAAGGGATAACCAAGGCGACAAGGATTGACGTGGCGGACAAGATAGCCAGGCACCTCTACTCCCGCACCAAGGCGTTGAGGGACTTAGAGAAAGCGAAGAGGCACGGCAGCATCATGTCCGAGTTAAACTCTCACAACGCTGGTTCTCAGAGGTTTATCTCCAACCTGGACTTCAGGGGGATAAGGATACTCCTCCCAGAAGTCATAACCAGGATAACCGGTTTTGAAGAGCACGACAACTTCGAAATAACCGCTTCCAAGGGTTCTTTAACTATTAAGAAGCTGAACATAAAATAAAACATAACCAAGCACAGATTTAGGGATTTAAATTTGCTCCTTTATTCTTTGAATGTTCCTCGCAATGTCCTCCCCCTTCTTGGTAAGGGTGAGTATCTTCAACCTGCCACGCTTCTCAAAGTTTATCACTCCCGCCTTGTGAAGGTGTTGCAACGTCTTAACCACGTGGCTGTAAGTGCAATCTACGCTCTTAGCAAGGGAGGATGAGTAAACCTCTGTCTTAGCATTTAACAATTCCAGCAACATCTCGGCCGGCTTCTCCCTGAATAAAAGATTGAATAACTTCTTCTTCATCTACAACCCCCTTTGAACCCTTAACAATCAGTTTTTATTTAAATTTTTCGCTTCCAACAAGCTTCCAACAAAAGATTAATATAGTAGGGGTTGGAAGATGATTGCTTGTGAGGCTGGTATTCCACGGCGGAGCAAGAGAAGTTGGCAGGAGCTGCGTAGAAGTCTTCAGCAAGGATAAGAGGTACTTGCTCGATGCAGGCGTGAAGTTCTTGGAGAACGGATTCTCCTATCCGGAGGAAGTTTTCAAGAAGAAGGACATAAACGCCGCTTTCCTCAGCCACGCCCACCTAGACCACTCCGGCGCGCTGCCGTTGTTCGAGCACCAGCAACTCAACTGCCACATAATAGGGACCTCTCAAACCAAGGTGATAACGAAGATACTTCTCAGGGATTCCTACAAGGTGGCTAGGATAAGGCACCTGCACCCCGCTTACTCCAAGCCGGACCTTAAAAAGGTGTGGGATTCTTTTAAACTGGTCAGGTGGGAGAAGAGGTACCCTTTAAGGAACGGTTACTACTCCTTTTACAACGCGGGGCACATCCCTGGAAGCGCGTCCGTGCTGTTAAGCCTTGAAGGGAAGAGGATACTCTACACAGGGGACTTGAACACTCGGAGAACGAGGCTTATGAAGCCTGCAACCCCTAACTATGACGGCAGGATTGACTTGTTGATATGCGAGTCCACTTACGGCGATAAAGAGTTGCCTGAGAGGAGGGTGGTGGAGCAATTATTCAAGAAGAAGATAAAAGACACCCTTGACAGAGGCGGGCAAGTGTTGATACCCGTCTTCTCGCTGGGGCGGGCTCAGGAGGTACTGATAATACTTTCCGGCGAGGAGTACGAAGTTCCTGTGTACTTGGACGGGTTGTGCGTAAAACTCACAAAGAAGATACTCACCAATCCCAGCCAATTCGTGGACAACAAAGAAGCGCTGGCTAAGGCGTTCTTTGAAAAGGTGAGGATTATCAGCTCTGAGAAGCAGAGAGAGCAAGCCCTCAGCAACGGAGGCGTGTTCATAACCACTTCTGGGATGCTTCAAGGAGGACCGGTTCTGCGATACTTGGAAGCGTTGTGGCCAGACGAGAAGTCCGCTATACTCCTCACAGGGTTTCAGTGCAAGCACACTAACGGGAGGCACTTGTTAGAGGAAGGATTCGTTTACCTCGACGGTTGGAGGACTTACCCGAAGTGCGAGGTGGAGAAGTTCGACTTCTCAGGCCACTTGTCAAGGGAGGACATAAAGAGGTACGTGGAAGCGGTTAACCCTGAAAGGGTTGCCTTCGTCCACGGCGACAACCCAGCAGTGGACTACCTAACCGCTTGGGCCTCTGAAGAAACCGGTTGCGAGGTCTTCGGGCCTCGCGTGGGCGACGAGTTGCGGCTTTGAGCAACGCTTCCCCCTGACCCTTTTCTCGCTTTCACCCCTTCCTCCTCTTCCACCCCTCCTCCCTCCTCCCTCTCACCACTCCTCTCAGCCCTCACCGCTTCCTTCCTGTTCTTAACTCCTAATGCGTCTCTACACTTCTTGGAAACAGTGGAGGCGCTAATCCTCAACCCGTACTTGTTAGAGAGGTGCTTAGCCACTTGCTCCACGCTAGCATCGCCTTCCCTGTACAACTCTATCATTTCCTTCTTCATCTCTTCAGGGGCGACGCTGTGATCATACCTGTTAATTATTTCTGTGAAGAATCCCTCCTTGTAAAGCCCGAGGTACTGCGAGTAAGCAGACCTCAAGTCATCCGCGCTGCGCACCCACTCCACGTCGCAGTTCTCAACTATCCAGGACAATCCTCTGCGCGGGTTCTCGTTGCGAATCCTCACCAACCTTTCCAAGC
>CAZTPT010000052.1:0-5517 GCA_964615705.1 uncultured Methanosarcinales archaeon | reverse complement strand
GAACAAGGACTTGTTAAGGAACGAGTTGTTCCACGCCTGCCTGGACCAAGAATGCGTCACCTCTGCAAGCGTTGCCGTCGTGGTTTGCGCTGACGAGTCCATAGCTGAGAGGACTTACGGGTTGAGGGGGAAGAGGCTTTACTCCATCCAGAACTGCGCCGCTGCTTGCCAAAACATGCTGTTAGCAGCTCACGCGTTGGGCTTGGGAGCGGTGTGGATAGGCGCCTTCAACGAGGAAAGGGTGCGCTCTTTGCTCAGCATCCCCAGCATTGCGAGGCCGCAAGCAATCATCCTCTTAGGCTACCCTGCTGAGAAGCCGGCTGAGAAGAGGGTGCGCGAGTTGGATGAGGTTATCTCCTTCGAGAAGTACGGGAGCAGGTTCAGGGACCTTCACAGGATTCTCGGGGACTTGAGCGTGGAGTGGGAGAAGCAGTTTAGGAAGGCGAAGGAGAAGGGCAAGCCTAGGGTGGAGCAGTGGAAGAAGTTCTTGTTAAAGGCGTGGAGCGATTTTTACAAGAAGAAGGGGAAGCGGAAGAAGAGGTAACGCACTGAGAAGCTTTATAAAAAACTCCTCGTTCAACGATTTTCATGGACGCTTCGCAATTCTTATTCCCTCACGACAAGCCGAGAAAGGTGCAGTTGGAATTGTTAAGCCTTGTCAACGGCGTCGTCCGGAAGGGGAAGAACCTCGTGGTCCACGCCCCGACAGGAATCGGGAAAACCGCTGCCGTGCTC
This sequence comes from uncultured Methanosarcinales archaeon, assembly GCA_964615705.1. Classification (GTDB taxonomy): domain Archaea; phylum Nanobdellota; class Nanobdellia; order Woesearchaeales; family CAYNLP01; genus CAZTPT01. Next base: position 4,782 of record CAZTPT010000052.1, on the reverse strand, counting down.
GCACCGGTGCTGAGGCACGCCTTGGACAACGGTAAAACGGTTTTCTTCCTCACCAGCAGGCACACCGAGCACTTGATAGCCATTGAAACCTTGAAAGCGGTGAAGGAGAGGCACGGCTCGTTGTTCAAGGCAGTGGACATCGTGGGGAAGAAGTGGCTCTGCTTGCAGGGCAGGGTGGAGAGGCTGGGCTCCGGCGAGTTCGCGGAGTATTGCAGGAAGCTGAGAGAGGACGGGCTTTGCAGTTATTACTCCAACCTTCGCAACGGTGAAAAGCTAAGCGTGAACGCTCAGAGAGCGTTGAAGGCGTTGAAAGGGTTGAACCCTGCGTTGAGCAGCGAGGTGAAAAGAGTTGCCGCCTCTGAGAACGTCTGCCCTTACGAGACTGCGATGCTGCTCTCCAAGAATGCGGACGTCGTGGTTACTGATTACTTCTACATCTTCAACCCTTCCATAAGGGAGAGCTTCTTCAAAAGGCTTGGGAAGGAGTTAGGGGACTGCATAATAGTGGTGGATGAAGGCCACAACCTCCCTGAACGGGTGAAGGACTTGGCGTCCTCCCAAACCTCTAACTTGGCGCTGAGGAGGGCTGCCGCGGAGGCCGATGAGTGGGGGGACTCTGAACTGGGAAACGCTTTGAACGGCTTAGCTGGCGCGTTGGAGAAATCTGCTTCTCGCTTCGAGGAAGAAGCCTTGTTTTCCAGGGAAGAACTGGTGCGGTTAGTGGAGAGGTTTCACCCGTACGAGGGGCTCGCGCTCAGGGCTGAGGAGTTGGGAGGAGAGGTGAGGGAGGAGAGGAAGCGCTCCTACCTGGGAGGCGTAGCGGACTTCTTGAAAGCGTGGATGGGAGGGGATGAAGGATTCCTAAGAGTGATGTCCAAGAAGCAGGGGAAAAGGCTCGTCGTCACTTTGAGGTATAAATGCTTAGACCCCTCCATAGTCACGGCTGAGGTGTTGAACAACGCTTACTGCTCCATAGTGATGTCCGGAACCTTGACTCCTACCAGAATGTACAAGGAACTCTTAGGGTTGAAGGATTGCTTGGAAGCCAGCTACCCCAACCCTTTCCCTAAGAAGAACAGGTTAAGCTTAATCCTCCCCTTAGCAACCACGCAGTACTCCAAGAGAGGGGTTGAGGAGTACGAGCGCATAGCCACAGTGGTGGAGAGGTTCTTCAAAGCGGTGCCTGGGAACTGCATAGCGTTCTTCCCGAGCTACCAGTTGAAAGAAGAGGTGGAGCGCCGCTTGGTGGACGCTGGCAAGGAGGTATTAAGCGAGCAACCAGGGATGGGGAAGGCGGAGAAGCACGAATTGTTAGAGCGCTTCAAGAAAAGCAGCTTGAAAGGAGCGGCTTTGCTCGCAGTGATCAGCGGGAGCTTCGGGGAGGGAGTGGACTTGCCGGGCAACTACTTGAGAGGCGTGTTAGTGGTTGGGTTACCGTTGCAGAAGCCTGACTTGGAATCCAAGGCGTTGATAAAGTACTACGACGAGAAGTTTGGGAAGGGTTGGGATTACGGCTACGTCTACCCCGCTTTTAACAAAGCCCTCCAATCAGCGGGGAGGTGTATCAGGAGCGCTACTGACAGAGGGGTCGTCGCATTCTTGGACAAGCGCTACTCTTGGCCGAGGTACAGGGAGTGCTTCCCCCCTGACTGGGAGTTAAGGGTTAGCGCTGACTTTGAAAGAGAGGTAACTGAGTTCTTCAAGGAGGGATGAACAAGACGCAAATGGGTTAGTAATAACGCCTCTTCTCCTTCCTTATGAGGAGCAAGAGGAACACTATTCCTAAGAAGACCAGGACCGTGGCTGCGTTGTAAGCGGTGAACGCTCCTAGGAAGCTGCCAGTCACCCTGCGAGGGGAGGGCTTCACGTTTATAACGCTGGACTTCTCAAAGGTTAACTTGTTGTTGTAAACAACTCTGCCCTTCACCTGGTATTGGCCTGGCTCTTCAGGGTTGAAGAAGGTTTCAAGCTCGGCAACGCTTGAAGGCTTCACGTTTAAGGGGTCTGTCTCTATCGCTTCAACTATCCTGCCGTCTCTCTCAATGACTCCCTTGAACTTGGCAGTGACCGTTCTCGCCCCGAGGTTTTGAAAGACGGCGGCTATCCTCACTATCTCGTCAGTCCCCGCCCAAGGCTTGGTGTCTATCCTCAGCAATTCTCCCTTGTCGCTCACACCTCCCCTCTCCAACACGTTGAAGGTTAAGAACCCTCCTCCTTTGCAGTCCGGCTCCTCAATCCTAGCCCAGTACTGGCCTACGGGGAGGTCTTGACTCAGCTGGAAGAACAAGGTTTCCTGCTTGGTCGGGAGTATCCTGGAATCAGCGGTCACGGACTTGGTCATCACCAGCTTGGTCTGGTACTGGTCCCACACATCAAGGTTGAAGGTGGGTAGCAGTTGGACGTTACCGGTGTTCTTCACGCTCGCCTGCAGCTCTAACGGTTGCTCCACTTCTGTGTCTGGAATGTTGAACCCACCCGCGATGCAACTCCTCACCTCTTCGCCCACCACTTCCACGCTTATCTTCACCCCGAAAGAAGCCCTCACAGAGCTACCATACTTCCCCCCTGTCCTCACCACGGGTCCTGTGAGTATTCTTAACTCTGCCTGGTAAGTGCCGTTAGCCGCGTCCACCGGTGGCTCCACGATGACCGTTAAGGTTAAGGGCTTGGAAGCGCTGAACACTAAGTCCGACTCGTTCTCAGGCAACAGCCTTAACCAGTCCGCTGCTTCCCCGACGAATTGGTATTCAAGAGAGGTTTCCTCGGGTGAGCCGGTGGTGACTGTGAAAGTGTCTTCGGCGTAGCCGCCCCTCAACACCTTTGAGAAGTGAATAGTCGCCTTGTTAACCCCTACAGAGACTGCTCCAACGCTTACAGGGAGAATTATCAAGAGGTATAAAGTGAGAAACGTCCAAGCCTTGCTCCCCATGGAAATGTTATTTTTGGAAAACCTTAATAAATCTTTCTCCCCCTCGCGAGAAGGGTTTCAACCTGGCGGAGCGTTTTTTCTCAGGAAAGGCTTGAAAGCGTTGAACGCCTTAGCGCTTTTCTCCCCAAACTCTTCAGAGAGCTTGGAGTCGCTTGTGACGAGCCCGTCAGTTATTTCCCGGAACAACCTGAGGGAGTTGGAGAGCAGCTCCGCCTCTGTCCGCGAGAGGGAGGGGTAATGGTTTAAGAAGTCCCTTAGCTTCTTGAAAGACTTGTGAACGCTGTTCACGAGTAACTCTGCGCTGACAGGGCTTAACCCTTTGTGGAAGGAGTTCTTAACCCGCTTGACGAATAACACCGCTTCACTCAGAGTTTCGTGCAGCTCTGAGAGGTATGCTTGGAAGTCTTCCAAGTCCCTCTTCCCAAGCCCTGATTGCTCTGCCTTTCCTAACAATCGGTTGATGTGCTGCCTGAACAACAGCAACGAGCTTCTCAAGCTGTTAGCCTTTTCCCCGAGGGATAACTCGTACAACTCGCTTATTATGAAGTTCTGCTTCAAAGAAACTAGCTTGGAAGTGACTATTGCGAGCAGCAATAACCCGAGGATTAACTCCAATACAGAGACCAACTTGAAGTAACCAGTGGGCACTATGTCTCCGAAGCCAGTCGTGGTTGCGCTCACAAAGCTGAAGTAAACCGCGTCTGCAAAACTCTCAACCCTTGAATGGTTGGAGGAGTACTCCAGCTTGGAGTGAGGAGTCGCCGCTGCCAAGTAGAAAGTTCCGAAAAGGATTATTATCAAAGCCCAAACAGAGAACAAAGAGTAAAACCCTACCTTGTCAATAAGTTGGAACGCTGAACTCTTCTTAATCTTGGAAGGCTTCATTAAAAAAAAGGAGGAGGTGGTTTTATTCAAACCACTCCTTTAACGACTTGGGAAAACGTCTTAAGTACAGCAATGCCAACGGCGCCGCCCAGTTGGTGAACCTCTCCACGAAGTCCCAAACAGGCTCGCCTGCTATAGGCCTAAGCAGAGCCGTCCAGAAGCCCCAAAGCGTTGCCCATCCCAGCACTAACTTGTAAGGCTTCACTAACACTAGCAAAGCAACCAATAAATCCAACGCCCCTATCAATGGCAAGGCGCTCGTGGCAAACCCTTCTGAGAGCCCTAAAGTGGTGAAGAAAGCTATCCATCCCTGCTTCACGCTTAATGCAAAGGCGCCGTGACCTATGAATTCACCAGCGATTCCTATCCTCAACGCCCACTCAGCGCTCTTAACGCCCTTAGCGACCATTCCTTAACACCTCCTGCGAGTTGACTCAGCACAAACTGGAAACACTATTTAATAAAGTTTTTCATTTAGAACTTGTTTTTTGTTAGGAAATTGCTAGAGCGAGTTAAGGAATACTAACACTAACAAAAAATATAAAAGAAGAAGGTTTAAGATTTTTTTATCAAGATGGGGAAGAAATTCTATTTTCAGCCAATAATCCTTGATTTGTACCACGTCACCAGCGTTGGTACCAATTTTAAAAACTTGATCAGCTTTTTGAAAGAAGGAGCGCGTTCAGACATTTCAGACGGGTATGGACAGGGAAGGGGGTTTTACGTGTGGACTACCTTGAGAGCTGCAGTGAACCATTCTCGCTTTCTCTTCAGAAATAATAAAGAGGGGTGTTGCATTTTAAAATTCAGAGAGGAAATAACTGCTGAAAACTGGGACCTTGACTACGAGATCAATCTAAGTTTTTGCTACTCCTTCTTTTCCAGTTATTGGAAGTTGTTTAAAAAGATAAAGGCTGGATGTTCATGTTAGCGATGACAGTTATAATGTCGGCTACCGTGATAAGACC
>CAZTPT010000051.1:0-5528 GCA_964615705.1 uncultured Methanosarcinales archaeon | reverse complement strand
CCCTCCCTAGCCTACTTCAACACCAGCAACTCCACCTCTTTAGGCTTATACCCTAGCCAAGAAGGAACCCTGCGATTGCTGGGCATGGAGGAGCCAGGCTTCCACTTATACCTGCTACGCATCGTACACAATCAGTACCTTCTCCGAGAAAAGTTTTTCCCGGCATAAGCAACCCCTTTAAAGACCTGCTCATCCTAAGCAACGAGTGTGGTGAAAACTCTTTTATAAATCTTTACCTTGAAAAAAGGAATGGGTTCACCACCAGTAGCGGAACCTGGGCGCGTACCAGTAATACCTGTAATAAACAGGGTAGTAGTAAACGGTGTACACAGGGTAGACAGGGTAGTATACAACGCCGTAATAGTAAGGCCTAGCCCAGTAGCCGTGCCAGTAACCCCAAGGCCTGCCGTAGTAGTGGTGCGCGCTCGCCAGCGACGCGCTGAGCATAAACGCAGCCAGCCCGAAGAGTAACAACCACTTCTTCATAACAAAACACCCCCGTTGCCACCACTGAAGAATGAAGCATTCTTTTTATTCTTTTCTGTTTTTCAAGAACGGTTAAGCCTTGACTTGAAGAACGCGAAGCCCGCCACGAGCAACGCTAAGGAAGCAGCCAGCCAGCCGGCTAAGAGGTAGACGTCCCGGAGGAACAATCCTTGTTTGTAGAAGACGAGCTTCTTGAAGGCGAGGAACGCCGCTCTTCCGGGAAGGAACTCGGCGATAGAAGCTATCTCGGGGCGCATCCTCTCCACAGGGAGCAAGAAGCCGGAGAAGAACACCATAAACACCACTAGGAATGTCAACACTATGAGAGTTACGGACTCCCGCCTCAGCAAGTAGGACAACAACATCCCTGTGAGGATGAGGACGGTGACCACCGTCAATATCAAGAACAGGCTTGGCAACGCGTTGGAGAACCAGTCAAAGTTGAAAAACCACTGGCCAACGAGTAGGACGAAGAGCAATGGTATGAAAGTTATAATCAAGGAACTCAAGTATATAGAGACTAGCTCAGAAGCACTAATCCCCAACAAAGACTTCCTAGAATAGGCGGGGGAGTTAAGCTCGTTAGTGGTTACGAACGCGGATATTATGAGGGAGAGCAAAAACATTACCAGGAACAATATCACTGGAAAAGTGGTTTGAAGGTCTCCCTTAACTTCGGAGTCGCCTTCCTTCTTGTTTAACGGGAAGGTTTTCAACACTAAGGGGTTAACAAGGGTTTCAGGGTCCGCTGCCTCCACGTTTCGGAACTCTTCGTTTATGGAGTCAAGTCGCGCCTCCACCGCGACCGCTCTCTGTGAATAATCCAGGAATTCTTCCCTCAGTGATTCCAAAAGCTGAACCTGGTAGTCAATGTTTGATAAGGATTGCTGCCCCCTAAGACTGGCTTCTTCGTAAGAGTCCAGCTTTGAATAAGCGTTTGCGAAGTAGTTGTCAGCTAACGCGTCGTAAGACTGGAAATCAGTTTTCAAAGAGTTAAGGTTGTCATTCAAAGACTCCCAAGGAGCAGAGGCGTTTAGGGAGTAAGCAGGGAAGAACAACTCGTTCATAGCGGAATCAGCGAGTTGGAAGAAGGAACTCGCTTGGTATGAGAACTCGTCCTTCGCACTTTTCAACCCGTCCAGCTCGGTCCTCGCATCCGCAACGTCGATCCTCATCTGGACGAACATAGAGTAAAATTCTTCCTTGGAACTCTTCAACTCATTCGTGGCTCGAGACAAGTCGGAAGACTTAGCGGCTAGTTCCTGGCTGAGAGCAGCTATTTGGGAGCGAGAACTCCTCATCTCGCTTAAAACCCTCCTGAAACTCTGAAGGAAGCCCGCTGCGAACTCCTTTGAACGTTCCTTCTGAACCGCTTCTGAAACAGACTTAACCTTTTCAAGCAACTCCCATATCACTTCCTCCCTGGTGTCGTCGAAGTAAACCTTTAACAAGTAAGGGTTGCCTGGCAGTATGTAGACGCAGAGGTAAACCTTGTAGCGCTTAACGTCCGCCCAGCAATTCTTTAAAGACTCTCCATAATCCACCACTTCAAACGCGTTCCCCGCCACGCCTGAAAAAGGGACGTCGAGGGATGAGTCAGTCACAGCGGCGCCGCGCACCACTCCCACCGGCAACTTTCTAAGCCCCAAAGGGTTAAACGCAGAAACTATAACTAATATAACAAGGAATGGGAATACGAGCAAGAGGAGTAATTGCTTGTAATTCCGCAGAAAACCCTTAATAATAGCTTTGGTTAAAAGGAGCGCCCTCAACTCACACCCTCCATCAAGTCCTTGTAGAACAACCTCTTAAGGTAATCCTCCAAGTCAGTAACTTCTTCCTTTCTCAGAGCAGCTATTATTTGCTCGTAGGTGTAGAAAACACCTCTCTCCACCAAGCCTAGATTGTCGCACTGCCTCTCCAAATCCGCCAAGGAGTGGCTGGAAACTATCACAATCCTATTCCTCTCGGTTGCTAGGTTTTTCAAGAACCTCCACAGGAAGTATTGCAAGGACACGTCCAAGCCTGTGAAGGGCTCATCCAACACGAGCACTTCAGGGTTGTGAATCAAAGCCACTGCCAAGTCTGCTCGTTTCGCCATCCCGCCTGAGAGCTTGGACACGAGCTTGCGCCTCGCGGACTGCAGGTCCAACTCTTTGAGGAGGAAAGATGCTTGTTTCTCCAAAAACCTCTTCTCCAGGCCGTAAAGCTTGCCGAACAAGTAGAGGTTCTCCTCCACGGTTAAGTAGGGGTAAAGCGAGTTCTCCTGAGGGGAATAACCTATTAATCTGCGGTAATCCTTGACAACACTTCCGTCCCTTAAAACCTTTACCTCCCCCTTAAGTGGCTTCAACAAGCCAACTATTGTTTTCAGCACCGTGCTCTTCCCCGCGCCTGACCGGCCAACAAGCCCCATCACTTCTCCTTCCTTCAAAGAGAACGAGACAGAGGAAACAAGCCTCCCCTTGTAACCAGTCGTGAGGTTCTCAACCACTAATGAGAGCATGTTTTAAAACCGTGAGAAACCGTATTTAAAAGTTTGCCTTCACGAGCGCTTCGCTAAGAAGCCGGCTATCAAAGCGATGAACCGTTGGGAACCGCGCTGATCAAGGCTAAAGGCAACGCGAAGGAGGAGCAAGGAACCCCTGTCTTGCAGTTCACAGGAAGGAGGCTTCCTATCCTCAACGCTATTAATTCCAACGCCAAGAACAACGATAAGGGAAACCACCCTGATTTCAAAAACTTCTTGACAGAGTCTTTAACCATTCACACCCCCCTCACTTTTTTTGAAAGAATTTCAAGTAGAGCATTGGAAGCACGCCTAGCGTGTTCAGGATGAAGACAGCGACGAACCATCCTAACTGGTTATTCCTCGCGGCGCGCCACATAGCAACCCCTTTCCACGCAACTTCCCAAACCAGGAGCGGCACCAACCATAACAGCGTTGAGGCATCAGGCGACATGTTGAAGAACAAACCCTTTCTGATTTAAATAATTTGCCCGGATTTTAGCTTCGTGAAAGAAGCACGTTGACTACAATATTTGACTGGGAGTTGTAGAGAGGGTGACGAGGTCTTCGTCACTCGTCTCCTAAGCGTTGGAAAGCTTTAAAAAAGAAGGTTCAAACCTCTCCTTCAATGGGAGGTGCTTACGACATAATAATCATTGGAGCTGGTTGCGCTGGCTTCGCAGCCGCGATGTACAGCGGCCGCTTCAACCTGAAAACCCTCGTTCTAGGGGACATCGTGGGAGGAACGATTATAAAAACGGACGTGGTGGAGAACTACCCCGGCTTTAAGAGGATTACCGGCTACGAGCTGGCTCAGAGATTGAAGGAGCACGCCTTGGAGTATGACATAGAACTTAAAGAGGAGAAAGCGGTGAAGGTGTCCAAGCAGGGAAAGCTGTTCGTGGTGGAAACGTCTAAGGGGGTTTACAACTCCTTAACGGTTTTGTTCGCGACAGGCACTAAGTGGAGGAAGCTGAACGTCCCTGGCGAGGAGGAGTACGCTAACAAAGGGGTGCATTACTGCGCCACTTGCGACGGCTTTGCCTACAAGGATAAGCTGATAGGAGTGGTTGGCGGCTCTGACTCCGCTGCTAAAGAGGCGTTGTTGTTGACGCAGTACGGGAGGAAGGTTTACATCATTTACAGGAGGGAGAGGATAAGGCCTGAGCCGATAAACTTGAAGAGGGTGGAGGAAAAGGTTAAGGAGGGGAAGATTGAGATTATCAACAACACCAACGTGGTGGAGGTGAAGGGTGACGGGAAAGTGATGACTCACGTGGTGTTGGACAATCCTTACCAGGGGAGCGAGGAGTTAAGGCTGGACGGCTTGTTCGTGGAGATAGGCCACATCCCCTTAACTGACTTGGCGAAGGACTTAGGGGTGGAGTTGGACGGTAATGGTTACATCAAGATTGACAGGGCCTCCAGGACTAACATTCCAGGAGTGTACGCCGCTGGGGACTGCGCGGACACGGTGTTCAAGCAGGCAATAACGGGCGTGGCTGAAGGAACCCTTGCGGCTTACTCTGCTTATCAATACGTCAAGGCGTTGGAGATAGAGCCGAGCTAGAAACTATCAACCCTTTTTCTCAACCATAGTGCTCAGCGTGACCTTCTTCACGCACTCCAACGCTTGCTCCCTTATTCGCTCCATGTAACTGTCCTTCTCCACTAGTAATTGTTGAACCTCTCCCACGGTTCACCTCACGCTTGCTCTGCTTGGAACACTATGGTCCCGTTGCAAACCCCTGAAGGGTTGCTAGTCGTTGGCACCCTTATCCTCCAATAAGTTGAGTTGATGATGTCTCCTCCAGGGGCGTCTTGCGTTCTCTGGATGAGCGTCAGATTTGCTATGAACTGGTTGGTGCTGGACAAGGGGGTCATGGACGCCCAAGAAAGGGTTGCGTTCAAGCTGAACCTCTCCTCGCTTATGCTTATGTTGTTCTGGTCGCACACCATCGCCAAGCCGTCCCCCTCGGCTGCTCCATAGCCGCGAACAGTGACGTTTATAGGCACGTTTCCAAGGTTCGTCACGTTGGCAGGGGTTGAGTTGCTGATGTCTCCCACTCTGAGGTTTCCGTAGTCTATCAAAGGGGTGACGTTGAGGGCTAGCAAGGGTTGAATGGTGGTCGTGTTTGAATTAGTGCCTGTGGTGTTGTGGTCGTCCCTGACGATGACGGTGCAGTTCCAGTTGGAGCCGTTGTTCGCGTAGTACCAAACTTGGAAGGTGCAGGTGTAGTTGGCAGTGAATGTTCCCTGACCGACTAATCCGCAGCTGGCGTTGGTGTAGTGATTGTTGTTGTCGTCAGCGCTGTTGAAAGTGGCGTTGTCAGCGTCGTAGAAAGTGGCGTTCACGGATTGTATCGTGCCAGCCCCGTCAAAGTCTCGCACTGTGGCGTTGCACTGAACGGTTTTGGTGCTACCAGCGTTCAAGGTTATGGTTGGGAGCGTAACGGTTAATACTTCTGGGTAGGAGTTGGTAATGTTAAGCCTGGTGCTAACCGTGACGTTCCTGTAATTAGCGGCTGGACCT
>CAZTPT010000050.1:0-5534 GCA_964615705.1 uncultured Methanosarcinales archaeon | reverse complement strand
GGGGGGGGGGGGGGGGACTTAGGGGCTCCATCCTTGGAGTCTTCTTACAAGACGAGTCCCTCTAAGAGTATTGACTACTCCAACCTTTACGACTCGGACAGGCACGAGTTCAGCTACACCGTTACCTGCACCAACAAGGCAGGGCTCTCCGCCACGGTCAACTACACAGTGGTGGTGGAGTTGGCAAGTTCATTCTCCAACACCTTGCTGAGCCCTGCTTCCTACTACGTCAACACTCGCAGCCTTCCTTTAAGGATTAGGACTGATGTCACTTCTCAATGCTCTTACAAGGAGAACGGCTCTTACCAGCAGATGAGCACCGCTGACTACTTGACTCACGAGGCGCAGCTTTCAGGGTTGCGGGAGGGGTTGCACACGTTCACCTTCCGCTGCACCTCTCCGAGGAAGCAAGTGGTTGAGAACAAGAGCTTCTACGTGGACTTGTCCAAGCCGTTCAACGTTTCAGTGGAGGTTCCCCCCCACACCTGCTCATTGACCAAAGCAGAGGCGTCATTCAACGCGGAGGACGACCAAGGAATTAATTATTACAATTACTCCTTGAAGAAGGGCTCGTCCTTGGTTATAAACTGGACGAGGACTACCGCTAGCACGGTTGAGAAGGTCTTGTCCTTGCAACCAGGAGTAACTTACACTTGGCAGTTAAGGGTTTACGACCTTGCAGGGAACTCTGAGCAAGCAACTGCTTCCTTCAAGCCTCACAACCAGTCATACTACTTGTGCGACAACATTAACCCTTGGGCGTTCCTCAACGTGACTAACGTGACCGCTTTCAAGAAGAAGGTGTCCGTAGATTGCTTTGACAACGAGAGCGGATGCCAGTCGTATTACAAGTACAACTTCACAGACATAGGGGATTCCTGCCCTGGCTCAGGGGTTAAGAAGCCTCTGAGCCAATCCTTCTTCGTGACTCGCTCCTCAAAGGCGTGCGTTTGGGTTTACGACTTGAACAACAACTCCGGCTTCGCGTCCAGGGATGTGAAGGTGACCCTGAACCCTGGATGCTCTGACAACCGGACCAACGGCGGGGAAACAGACGTGGATTGCGGGGGTCCTTGCCCGCCTTGCGACGTGAATCAGAGTTGCACCTCTAACGACGACTGCTCCACTCTTTCCTGCGAGAATGGGAAGTGCGTGGAGCCGAGTTGCAACGACAACCATCAAAACGGGGACGAGACCGGCGTGGACTGCGGAGGAAGCTGCCCGCCCTGCCCAGTGCCTGGTTACTGCGGGAACGACGTGATAGACGCGGGCGAGTCCTGCGACAACAACAACCTAGCAGGACTGAGCTGCACAGACCTCGGATTCGACTCGGGCTACCTCGCCTGCGACGATTCCTGCGACTTGGACACCTCCGGATGCGTCGGGAACGAGTCTCAGAGTTGCGGTGACGGCGAGATACAGATAGGGGAGTCCTGCGATAACAACAACCTAGCAGGACTGAGCTGCACAGACTTCGGCTTTGAAGAAGGATCGTTAAACTGTACTTCTGAGTGCAAGCTGGACACGAGTAATTGTTCCGAAGAATCGACGGGTAACATCACTACGAAGCAATGCCCGCCAGGCGAGCAGTGCCAGGCTTACTGCGGGGACGGCTTGATAGACCAGGGAGAGCACTGCGACGGGAGCAACATGGGTTACGCCAGCACTTGCGAAGACCTCAACCTGAAAGGAGGCAACCTTTCCTGCAATAACTGCAAGTACGACACCAGCGCCTGCCAAGATGATGCCTCCCAAGGAGAATGCGGCAACGGGGTTAGGAATGAGGGGGAGCAGTGCGACGGCTTAGACCTGAACGGCCTCACCTGCAGAGACGTTGGCCAATTCACAGGTGGGACCTTAAAGTGCTCTGATGACTGCACCTTCGACACTAGCGAGTGCGACCCCGTGCTTCCGGGCTGCGTGAGTGATGACGACTGCCAGACAGGTTACTGTTCAAGAGAAGGTGAGTGCAAGGTGCCGACTTGCGAGGACGGCGAGCCTAACGGGGACGAGACCGGCGTGGACTGCGGAGGAAGCTGCCCGCCCTGCTCCGAGATGGAGGGGTGCGTGACTGACGAGGACTGCGGGTCCAAGCCTTACAACAAGTGCGACAACAACGAGTGCGTAGTGGACAGGAGCTACGACGGGGATGAGGACGAGATGCCGGATTACTGGGAGGACAAGCACAGCTTAGACCCCGACGACCCGAGCGACGCAGAGGAGGATCCTGACTCGGACGGCTTCACCAACCTGGAAGAGTACAAAGCCAACACGGACCCTTTAGACAGGAACAGCCACCCTGAAAAAAAGGGCGGCAACGCAGCAGCAATCATACTAATATCTCTAGGCTTGCTCTTGATGCTCGGCGGAGGCGGCTACCTTGGTTACAAGCGTTACGGTCCTGGACTTGGGTGGGTTAAGAGTCTAGAAGCTCCCCCAACAACCCCTCCTACAAGCGCGGCATCACCCCCGCCAGGAGTGGCTGGAGTGGGGGGCGAGGTGCAAACGCCTCCTTCACCGCAGCAACCGGAGCCTAAGAGGTTGATAACAGAGGAGGAGAAGGCGAGGATACTTGAAGACCTGCGCCGCCGCGAGAGGGAGAAGAAGCGGAAGAAGCTGTTCGAAGAGTTCGAGAAGACTGATTAGGGGTGGGGAGTTGAGAGGCGGGAGCGCTAAGAGGTGAGTTATGAGGGAGCGGTTTTTCTTAATCAAGACTCGTAAAGCCCAACTCCAACACGCGGTCATATTCTTGTTAATGATGCTAATCATAGGGGTTGTCGCGTTGCTCGGCTACAAAGCGATAAACTCTTTGCTGAAAGGTTCCTGCGAGCTGGACAGGACCGCTTTCGAGCAAGAAGTCCCCTCTCTTTTCTCCAAGTACTCTGCTTACGGTTCTCTTCACAACGAGGACGTGGAGCTGCCTTGCAGTTACTCGGAGGTGTGCTTCGTGGACGCCTCTGTTTACAGGAACGCTTCTTCAAAGGTGAACCCTCCCGCGGACCCGAAGATAAGAGAGGTGTTGAAGAGCGCTGAGGACAACAAGGTTAACATCTTCCTCGTGGGCAGGTTTGCGGAGCCTGCCGGTTACTCGCCTAAGGTGTTCGTGGACAACCCTGACAACTACCTCTGCGTGAAGGGGAGGGGGGGCGTGGCGAGGTTGAGGTTTAAAGGCTTGGGGAAGAAGACGCTGGTGGAGGAGCGGTGAGTTGTGATGAGAGAGGGCGGCTCAGCAAGGGTTAGGAAGAGTCCTCATAGTTCAGGAAAGGGACAGGTGTCTGTTCAGCTCAGCTGGTTGTTCGCGGTCATAGCAGGGGTCTCCGTCTTGGTATTACTGTTCTCTTTCTTGAGGAGCGAGAGTGATGAGGCGTCCAAGGTTTCAAACGCTAAGATATTGGAACACTTGGAGGCAGAGCTGAGAGTGCTGTCTAGGAATCCTTCTCCTGAAAGCTTCAACACAGTAAAGCTGCCAGAGAGGGAGGTTTTGTTCTTCTGCAACGACCCTGACACATCAGGCTTGTCCATCAAGGGCTCTGAAAGCGTGTTAAACACCAGGTTCACTCCGTTGTTCGCGCCTAAGAAGTTGAAAGGGAAGGAGTTATTGGTGTGGGGGTTGGACTGGGCGTTACCCACTCCTGTGGAGAAGCTTCTATTCGTAGCGAACCCTTCCACCTTGTTCGTAATAGTTAGGGACTCTTCAAACTACTGGGAAGCGTTTAATGATTCCTTGCCTTCAATGTTTGAAAGAGAGGTTGTGAACTTCGCCACTGCTAAGGAATATTCAAGGAAAGGGTTTGACAATTACAGGTTCGTGTTCTTCAGCCAAAGCTTGAGCGAGATTGAACAAATAACTTCTTCCACGCTTGGAGTGAAAGGAAGGATAACAGGGGTTAAATTCTTCCCTGATAGCAGCGTTGGGAGTGAGTTGTCCAAGTCTGGAAGGGTGAAGTTCTTCAGCTTCAAGGACAAGTTCAAGCCTGGAAGGGATTCTTTCTACGCTGGGAAGGCGTTGCTCTACGCCGCCGCGTTCTCAGACAGTAGGAATTATTACCTGTGCGGATTGAGCAAGGCGTTGTTCAAGCTAGGGTTGGTTTCCAGGGTGAACGAGGACAGGGCTAATGCTTTGCTAAGCACCGGTTCGCTCAGCGCTTCCTGCTCTGACTACTACTCCAAGCTTGCTGAGAAGTACTCCGCGCTGGGGCGAACAACCCCCACTCTTAACTCGTTGAAGAATGCTTACCAGTTAAGCACCGAGTTGGAAAGTGTTAGGGATGAGGTAATAGCTGAGGGGTGTCCGCCGCCATGAAAGAGTTATTAACTGACAGGGAGGGGCAGTTGCAGTCAGGGGAGCTAGTCATGGTTGTGATGGTGGTAATGCTCATCTTAATCATAGGACTGGTGCTTTACTACTCTGTGAAGCAGGAAGCTTTAAAGCAGAGTTATTACGAGTTGCAATCCTTGACAGCTGCCAAGGTGGCGAGGGAGGCGGTTTACTTGAAAGAAGTTGCTTGCAACTACGCCTCGGAAACCGTTCCTAACTGCTTGGACAAGCTACGATTAGACTCGTTCGCAACGATGACTAAGGCGTTGGAGCCTAACAGCAGGGAAGATAAGTATTACCGGTCCTTATTCGGAGCCGCGTTGATAAAGGTGGAGCAAGTCTATCCTTCGAGGGAGGGATGGGTGCTTTACAACAAGTCCTTGACTGGGGAGCGGACTCCTGTTATGCTGCCAGTCTCTATTTACGACCCTCTCTCTAAGACGCACGGGTTAGGATTTTTAACGATGGTGAAGGGATGAAGAAGGGCGACGTTAAGGGACAGTTAGAACTCTTCGGCTTGGTGTTGATAGTTGTCATTGCTGGCTTCCTCACAGTGTTCGCGTTCAAGTACTACCAGTCCAAGGCGCTTAACCCTGAAAAACCTGTGCACCAAGTGTTCTGGGAGACAGAGTTCCCCTCTGAGTTGCTAACCGTCCTGTCCAAGACCTTCGTGGAGGAGTGCGAACTGGACTACTCGGACTTGGTGAAGGACTGCGCACTCCACCCCGCAGCGGATTTTGAAAGTTCAGGATCGCCTGTGTGCGTGGAGTCCGGCTCTGTGAAGACGACTTGCCACTTCGTTAACAAGACAACCCTTAACGTTTCGCGCTTCCTCTACGGCAAGGGCGTGAACCACCGCTTCGCCGTGTACGGCTCAACCAAGCTTCTCGAGATTAACAAGGGTTGCTCTCCTGAGAGCGAGAGGGAGGCTCCTGGCTCTCTCATAATCCCGTTGTACCCGGCCCCTGGAGTTGCAAGGGTGACTTTAGAAGTGTGTAGTTAGCTGTTCAAAACACTGCTCCTCCGAAGAAAGCGTTCGCTAAGTCCCTGGCGCCAGGCGCTTTTTCATCTGGGTTGGCGAAGAGTGGGAGCAAGTATTCCTTCACGTCTCCCTTGCAACGCCTTTTCTTGCTCAGAAGGGGCGAGAAAGCAACAACACATAAAGCTTCCAAATTAATTACTTCAAAGTGGTAAAAAATAGAAATATTTATAATCT
>CAZTPT010000049.1:0-5588 GCA_964615705.1 uncultured Methanosarcinales archaeon | reverse complement strand
ACTCGTAGTGCTAGCAGCGATAGGTGCCCTGGCGTACTTCGGAGTGTTGAGTCCGGATAAGTTCTTGCCGCCGAAGTGCACCATAGGAGCTGGTTTTAGCTGTATGGAGTACAAGGCGTCAGGAAGCACGGTTCAGTTAAGGATTAGGAACAACCTCGGGGTGGACGCCTCAGTAGTGAACGTCACCCTTACTGGTAAAGGGGCTAATTCGGGTTGCTCTTTCTCCACTTACAACGACACCAACGTTGACAACGGCGCAGACGTTGGAGGAGGGCTTATAACCTTTAACTGCGGCTCTGCGTTGAGCGGCAGCAAGTTCAGCGGGGACATAACAATAACCTACATAAGGTCTGGCGACACGGTAAGCCACACCGCTAAGGGAAGCATAGTGTCCCCGATCGAGTAAACCCTTCTTTTTTTATTTTTTTGATTACTCTCCCTCGTTCTCTTTTTCGTCACATTTAAATACCAGGCTTTTTAGAATAAGCGTATGAACAAGGTTTCAGTATCCACGCTGCCAATGGACTTGTCCAACGTGGAACTAGAGCTTTACAAGGTTTCAAACGCTGACTACCTCCACGTAGACGTGATGGACGGGGAGTTCGTTGAGCAGGAAACAAGGGGCGTCGAGGTTTTCAAAAACGTGAAGACGAGGCTTGTGAAAGACATTCACTTGATGATAGCGAACCCTGACCGAGCTGTGAAGGAATTCCTCAGCTGGGGAGGTATAATAAACTTCCACTTGGAAGCGGCGAGGAACCCTTTACGCCTTCTCAAGCTTATAAAAGAGGCAGGGTTGAGAGCGGGCATAGCTATCAACCCGGAAACGCCTGTTTCAAGCATTAAACCTTACCTGGACTTGGCGGACCAAGTGCTGGTTATGGGGGTTCACCCTGGGAAAAGCGGTCAGAGGTTTCTCAAGAAAACCGTTGCTAAGATAAGAAGTCTTAGAAGTCTTAGGAAGGACTTGGACATAGAGGTTGACGGCGGCGTGAACGAGGAAACCGCGCAGCTATGCGTAGAGGCAGGAGCCAACGTTTTGTGCTCTGGGAGCTACGTGTTCAGCTCTCCAGACCCACGGGTGGCTATAGACATACTCCGCAACATCTAGCCCAGCACCAGCATTATATCAGCCACGTTAGTGCCGGTAGGCCCTGTGATTATCAACCCCTTAACTGCTTGGAAGAAGTGGTAGGAGTCGTTTCGCTGCAAGTATTGCTCAATACTTAACCCTAAGGCCTCAGCCCTTCGCAGGGTTTCAAGGTCGGCTATGGCTCCGGCAGCGTCGGTGTTGTCAATCCCGTCAGTGCCAGCAGAGGCAACGCAGCCCTTCTGAAGGTTTCTCAACGCGCCAAGCACTAATTCCTGGTTACGCCCCCCTTCCCCGTCCCCTGTAACGGTGACAGTTGTCTCCCCCGCTCCTATCAATGCTTCGCCCTCTCTTGCTTGACTGGCAAGACTTGACCCAAGCTCTCGCGCTTCTCCTCTCAACTCCAACCCTAGAACCTTCGCAGAGTATCCCAGCGATTCAGCCTGCTCCTTCATAGCGTTCACGGCTACCGAGTTGTCCAAGACTATGACGTTCACCGTCTTGGAGAATAATCCTTCCTCCTTAGGCGTTTCCTCTAAGTAACTGGGGGGGATGTTGAGCGAGTGCTTCGCAATGATGCGTTTAACGTCTTCCAAGGTGGAGTTGTCCCTTACCGTGGGTCCTGATGCTATCACGCTCAAGTCGTTCCCTAAAACGTCCGATATTATTATCGAGAGAACGCTTGCAGGGTGCGCCGCTGCTGACAAGCGTCCCCCCTTCACCTTGGACAAGTGCTTCCTAACCGCGTTTACCTCGTAAATGTCAGCCCCGCTCCTGAGCAATTCCTGGTTTATCCTCACCAGCTCGTTCAAGGGAATCCTGGGCTGTGCTAGCAAGGAGGATCCTCCCCCCGAGATAAGGGTTACCACCAAGTCGTTCTCCCCTGCTTTCTCCACCATTCTCAGAATCTCTGAGCAAGCCTTCACGTTCACCTCGCTGGGCAAGGGGTGGGTTCCCTTCACCACCTTAACCTTTTCAAGCTTCGCCTCTGCCACGTCTATAACTAATCCTTCCTTCAACTCTGGAACCACTCTCTCCACATGCTCAGCCATCTTCGCGGCAGCCTTTCCTCCCCCCACCAAGTAAATGTTCTCGTACTTGTTAAGGTCCACCTTGACTCCTTTAACGATTAAAACACTTCCCTGCCTTCTCACAAACCTCTTCATAGCGTTCTCAGTCAGAACTGCTTCCAAGCCAGCGTTTAATATCTCCAATGCGTGCCTTCTCTTCTCATTAACCGCTAGTTCTGAGAAGTTCTTTATCAACACTTCAATCCTCCTCCTCGGTGATTATTAAGGGCTTTTTCAACACTACTACTGTGTGTTCCGCCTGGCTCACCAACCCCTTCGCCTTGTCCACTAGGGGTGGGTGTTCTTGAAGCACCCCTGCCCTGACTAGCTCGTTCAAAGCCAGCCTCACCATTCCTTCCCCTTCTCGGGAGAGCCACCTCGTTGTGAAAGGCAACCCTTTAAACGCTTCTATCCTTGAGAGGAGCTTCCTAGCGAAGAAGCTGCGCACCGGTTTCCTCCGGGCAAGGCTGAACACCGTTGCGGGAGAGCTCTCGTATATCACCCCTGCCCCTGTGCTTGCGAACGGCTCCACAGCCACCACGTCTCCTTCCTCTAACTCCTCGTCAGAACCGGTGTCGTAGTTGGGTATGCTGGGCGCGACGTGCACCTCGTACCTTCCCAAGCCGTGCCCTGAAAGGTTTCTCACAGGTGCGAAGCCGTAGCTCTCAATCACTTCTTGAATCGCTCTCCCCACTTCTGCAATCCTGGCCCCGGGCCTCACCTCTTTCAACGCTTCTCGCAAGGCTTCCTTACTTGCCTTTACCAATTGGTCATGGTCTCCTAGGTTCACTGTTACCGCGCTGTCCGCTATGTAACCGTCTAAGTGGACGCCTACGTCCAGCTTCACCAAGTCTCCTTCCTCGCACAGCGTTTGGTCGCTGCTCAAAGGGCAGTAATGAGCCGCGACGCTGTTCTTTGAGACCTGGGCGGGGAACGCTGGCAACCCTCCCTTGCTCCTTATCAACTCCTCCGCCTTCTCGCACACTTCTAGAACGGGCACTCCTGGCTTTATCAGCTTTGCCGCTTCTCTCAGGCAGCTGCTCAGTATCCTGCCTGCTTCTCTGTACTTCTTTAACTCCTCCTTCTCCACCCCTCTCCTTGTTCACCTTTCTTTTTTAAATCTTTTCTTGAGGGGTAGAAGTAGCAGCCGACTCCTCGTCTAGGGGGGTTGGGAAGAGTCGGCTGTAGAAGTTTTTCTTATCTCCTTCAGGTAAACGTTCCCTTCCAGGTCTTCCACGAACCTCAGCTCCGTGCCTGCCGTCCATCCCTTCGCCTTCACCAAGTCTTTGGGTATGGTTATGCGGTACTGCCCGTTGCTCTCCACTATCCTCATACCACTAGTTCAGTACTGATTTAATATTATTATATTACTGAATCAGTACTTTTTATTTAAAGTTTTCGGTTAGAAAATAGAAAACTTTATAAATGGAAAATCGTTCCGTGCTTTAAAAAGGGGTTTTCACTAGTTAGTTTTGCTTTTTTGAATGAAAAAGAACGTTCCAGATACAGGAGGCAAGATGAACCCGAAGATCACTCTAAAAGCAGAACTGAAAAGGAAAAGGCTTCAAAAATGCCCTGAGTGTGGTGGCCTAAACCTGCGAACCATAGAGGAGAAAGGAGAGATAATCTGCAACGACTGCGGCCTAGTCGTTGAGGAGAAGATGGTTGACTTTGACAAGGAGTGGAGGGAGACCGGAGACGAGGAAGCGGAGAGCAGGCGAAGAACAGGAGCCCCTCTAACCTACACTCACGCCGACAGAGGTCTAGGGACAGAGATAGGGAGCAAGTACGACCTCTACAAGTTCGAGAAAAGAGACAAGGACAAGTTCTTCAGACTGAGGAGGTGGCAGAGAAACGTTGCGAGCGCGATAGAGAGAAACCTCCAACTAGCGCTGAACGAGATACAAAGACTGGTCTCAGTGCTGAACCTGAGCTCAATCGTGGAGGAAGAAGCAGCCCGCATCTACACCTTGGCTGCGCAGAAAGGCCTGGTCAAGGGGAGGAGCACTGAGAACATCGCCGCAGCCGCCATCTACGTGGCGTGCAGGAACCACGGCGTCCCGAAAACGCTGGACGACATCTCCCATGCCTCAGGCATAGAGAAGAAAGAGATAGGGAAGAATTACAGGTACCTCACCAGGAACCTCTACCTAAGGGTTAAGCCCTCCGACCCGATAGACTACGTCGGGAGGTACGTCTCAGCGCTCAAGCTATCTCCCAGGACGCAGACCAAGGCAGTGGAGATAATAGAGAAGGCGCAGCAGAAAGACCTGACCAGCGGGAAGAGCCCTGTGGGCATAGCTGCCGCTGCGATATACACCGCTGCCAAGCTGACAGAGGAGAAAACCACTCAGCAAGAAATAGCTGAAACAGCCGGCGTGACAGAAGTCACCATTAGGAACAGGTACAGGGAACTCGTGGAGAACTTGAACCTCGAGATAAAGGATTCAACCTAAACTTTTAAAAGAATTCTCCCATTTCTAATCAGAGGGCTAGGCCGGGCGGCTCCCAGTCGCCTGTAAGCGCAAACCTGGGTCACGGCGCGGCCGAAGCCCAAGGGGCGGTTCCTCGGGGCAAGGCTTGGTCCGAGGCGTACCGTTGATGCTCTGTCCCCATTGATTCGCCCAATCGCGAACCGTGTCAGGCCTTGACCGGAGCAGCACTAAGCGGTTGAGCGGATGCTTTGGGGGTAGCGGAGAGGAGGGAAACCCCGGGCAGCCAGGCACTGCTTCAGGAATCCACCCTTGGGCGCGCCCCTTAATGCTTTGTTGGAAAATGACGACTGCTAAGCACGGAAAGAAGGGGCGGCGGAGAAGCCAAGACAAGGGAGATGTGGACCTGCTCAAAAAGGAATTAGCCGAGAAAGAAGAACTACTCAACACTTACTTGGAAGACTTGAAAAGAGTGAAAGCAGACTTTGAAAATTTCGCTAAAAGAGTGGACAAGGAGTCGGAGAAGTTGTTCTCAAAAGGAGCGAAGACAGTTCTTGAATCCATGCTAGCAGTCAAGGACGACTTCGAGAGAGCCCTCGAATCCTTAAGCAAAGACGCTCCAAGCCAGTTAGTGAAAGGAGTGGAGCTCATCTATCAAAGGTTTAAGAAAGCCTTGGAGGAGCACGGTGTTAAAGAGTTAAAATCCTTAGGGGAGAAACTAGACCCTTACCTTCACGAAGCGGTGCAAAGCGTGGAGCACCACTCAGAGCAAGGCACAATCGTTGCGGAGGTTCAGAAAGGATACCTGTACAAGGACGAGTTGTTAAGGCCTTCCAAGGTGATAGTTTCAAAGGGAAGAGGAGGTGAAAGAAATGAGCAAGATAATAGGGATAGACCTGGGGACTAGCAACTCCGCAGCTGCAGTCTTGGAAGCGGGCAGGCCTAAGATGATACCAAGCGCTGAAGGAGCATCCCTTTACGGAAAGTCATTCCCCT
>CAZTPT010000048.1:0-5687 GCA_964615705.1 uncultured Methanosarcinales archaeon | reverse complement strand
GAGAGGGGTTAGTTCGAGTTGTGCAAACTGCAGAGCAACACTCTTTGATAAACGACAGCTTCAAAGTCACGGACTCAGATGCGCAAAGCCTTGAACGCTTTTCGGGGCGCCACCCTCATGGTGAGAACATTGACACAACTTAAACCTTTAACGCACGCATTAATCCTTGCATTGCTACTCTCAGCCCTTGCTATCTCGGTTTCAGGCGCTAACGATTTGAAACTCCCTCCAGGGTTGCAAAAAGCGAAGCAGTACGAGGAGAAAAGCGCGACGGAATTCGTTCAAAAAGTTTCCTTCCTAATCGCGTTCCTCGCAGGAGTCACCACCCTGCTAAGCCCGTGCATACTACCAGTGCTCCCTGCGTTCTTCGCTTACACGTTCAAAGAGAAGAAGAGAATAACCCTCATGACGCTGGTCTTTTTCGCAGGTTTCACCGTAACCTTCGTCACTCTCGGGGTGGTCGCGGCAACGGCAGGGCAACTCTTAGCATCCCTCATAGAGCAGATAAACGTCTTCGTAACCATAGCAGGAGTGCTGCTAGTGCTGTTGGGAGTGATGTACTTCTTCGGCAAGGACTTCCGCTTAGTGAAGGTTGAGAGGAGGCAAAGCAACGACGTCCCAGGAGTGTTCGTGGCAGGGCTCCTCTTCGGACTCGGCTGGGTGGTGTGCACCGGCCCAGTGCTTAGCGGGATACTAACCATGGCAGCTGTTCTGAGGAACTACTTAACAGCGACCATACTCATGGTTTCTTACTCTCTAGGCGTGTTCATGCCGTTGTTCGCGTTCTCCTTCTTCTACGACAAGTACGACCTGGGAAGGAAGAAGTGGCTGCGCGGAAAGAACTTCAAGCTCAAAGCCTTCGGAAAGGAAACAACGATTAACTCCAACCAAGCAATCGCGGGAATGCTCTTAATAATCATAGGGTTGGTCTTTATAATATTCAAAGGCACCTGGATAGTGAATGGTTACTCATTCTTCGGCTTAAAGCAATACTTTTACAGCTTGCAAAACGTGATAATCAACAACCCTGCTGCTTCAAGCATTATAGGAGCGGCGCTGCTGGCAGTCCTGGCTTACGGAAGCTGGAGGTTCGCTTTTAAGAAGAGGTGAAGCCATGAATCTTAATCACAACCATAACCGCGCCGCAGCGATCCTAAGGATAGGCCTCGGACTCGTCTTCCTATGGTTTGGGGTGTTCCAACTAGTCAATCCTTCATCCTTCCTAGGCTACGTTCCCAGCTTCTTGTACGACCACGGCAAGCAGGTAAGTCACGAGCACCCCTTCCAATTCATCCACGACATCCCCCACCCCGGAGCGCACTTCGTCATAATGTTCAACGGGGCTTTTGAATTGATAGCCGCCCTTCTCCTGCTCGGAGGGCTTTACACCAGGATAGCGGCATCCCTCCTCGCCATACACTTGTTCTTCATAATAACCAGCCTGGGCTACAACGACATAGCAGTAAGGGATTTCGGATTGATGATAAGCACCATAGCGATAGCCCTTCACGGCCCTGACAAGTACTGCCTGGACCAACGGTTAAGGAAGGGTTGAGCAAGCACCCCTTTCGATGCGAAACGGAAGATTTATA
The DNA here is from genome assembly GCA_964615705.1 of uncultured Methanosarcinales archaeon. Taxonomy (GTDB): domain Archaea; phylum Nanobdellota; class Nanobdellia; order Woesearchaeales; family CAYNLP01; genus CAZTPT01. Next base: position 4,095 of record CAZTPT010000048.1, on the reverse strand, counting down.
AGATGATTCTCTTCTTTCTAATTTTTAAATGAGGAAGGACTTAATCCAAGAATTGGAACAAGCTTACTTGAAGCACTCTCGAGCATTCTTGGTATTATTTCTAATCACTGCCTTCACCTTCTTCATAGTTCAATCATACCTCGCTCAGCCGCGAAGCGTTGAAGAGCTTATTCACGACTTCTGGGACCTTTCTTTGTTGTTTATCCCTCTCATATGGACTTTTTGGAGCGGGAACGTGAGAAACCTTTTAGTGTTTGGAATCTTTTACTTGGCAGCCTCCCTTCTAATGCTTTTCGGCTTTGTCACTTTTATTAAACCAGTTTACGGGACATTGTTCTTCATCTGCGCGTTGTGGTTCCTCGGAGATTGGTTTAACACGAAGCGATTCGGCAAGAGCTTGTTCACGGAGCTGGTAAGGGGCAATTACTACCTCGCATTGGGAATCTTCATCTCCACCTTGCTGGTGGGTTCAATAATTGAGTTGGTGAACACGCCTTTCAAGATATGGTGGTATAACTGGCCTTTTCCCTCCCTCGAATTGAATGGGTTGCCAGTAATGATGGTCGCCTTTGGATGGCTCCCCTGGGTGTTAGCAATGTTCGTCTTCCTATACCCCTTCGCGTTACAGCAACCCAAGCGGCGCGGCAAGTAAGCAGTTGTTCGCTTAAAGCATAGCTTAAAAACATCGATAATTTTTTAAACGATTAAACCGGGAGAGTTCCCATATGAATGTGAGGAATGATTTGGCAGGAGTAGCAGTTGTAATAGTCGCGTTGTTCTTAGCGTACAACTCTGCTCAAAACTCGGAGGAAGAAGTTATAAGGCTGCCCCCTTTAATCCTGACCGAGCCAGTCACTACCCCAACGCCGCCGACCAGCGAGGTGAAGAGCTTCAACGGCACAAACCTCACATTTCACTACTTCAACCTTGAAGGAGAACCCTTCATGGGGAGCGAGGACGCTCCTGGCTTGATAGTGGCGTTCATAAACTTTCAATGTCCTGGTTGCAAGAAGTTCTACGACGAAACATTCCAGTTCATGAAGGATAACTACGTGGACACTGGAAAGTTGAGATTCGTGGTGAAGGACTATCCCAGCACTAACTTTGAACAATCCCTCCTCTTAGCAGAAGCCGCTAACTGCGCCAAAGACCAGGGGAAGTACTGGGAGTACTTCTCAATGATATTCGAAGAACAGGAACGCTTGAGTGAGGAGGAGAACTCCCCTGTCTTGGAATGGGCGAAGAGGCTTGGCTTGGACACCGAGCAATTCTTGGAATGCTTAAAGACTCACAAGTACGCGAGGGAAGCGTTGGAGGACGCTGACGAAGGAGCCAAGGCAGGCGTTGATGCAACGCCCACCTTCTTCGTTAACGGGAAGCGCTTGGTAGGCGCTCACCCGTTGGAATTGTTCAAGAAAATATTCTACTACGAGACCTCTCCCGAGTTCATGCTTTCCTAGGCCTCCCCCTCTTCTTAGTCTTAGGCTTCCCTCTCTTCTTGGAAGAAGCAGTCGCGGCTTTCCCCTCCGCCTTGCCCTCAGAAGAGGGCTTCATGCTCACCAAAGGGATGGCTCCGAGGAGCAAGAGGTCCCTTCCAAGCCCTGCAGTGAGCTTCCCAGCTGCGAAGGCGCCGGGGAGCTGCACTCCGAGAATGGCTACTATGATTATAGCGCTCAACGCGTAGCCACCGAGCCGTTCATACCTGTTGAACAAGACTAATAGTGACGCAATAACTTCCACCCAGCCGACTATCGGCCCGAGGAAGCCAGGGAATCCGAAGCCTTGAAACGCTTGCACAGCGCTTGCAGGGTTGAACGCTTTCAACGCGCCGGAGTACAAGAAGATAAACACCACTACGAGCTTCAAGTAGAAGAGCGAAGCATCGTGGCAGCTTTTAGAGAGTTCCTTCAACTTCTTCCAACACATCAATAATCACCCCTAACCATTTTTTAATCATTCCAGAATAGAGACTTGTATTTATATCTTTCTGAAAAACCGCTTAATCCTCCTTGCTCTGCGCGGAGCAGTGGGAGGGAGAGAATGGGGGCTGAGCGCACTGCCTTTCAAGGGTGCATGCGTTAAAAGTTCAAAGCAAAAAGCTTTTAAACAAGCTTTCCACTGGTTCAGGAGTAGAGGTGAACCGCTATGAAGATAGCTTTGTTTGACGCCAAGCACTGGGACAAGGAGCACTTAGCGTCGTTGTTCCAAAGCCACGAGTTAGTGATGCGTGATTACTCCTTGCAAGAAGAAGACCTTTCAAGCGTGAGGGATGCCGAGGCGTTGATAGTGTTCATAAGCTCCAAGGTTACGAGAGAGGTTTTGGAGCAGTTCCCTAACTTGAAACTCGTAGCCACTATGAGCACCGGCTTTGACCACGTAGACCTCCAAGCATGCGGGGAGAGAGGAGTGACTGTTTGCAACGTTCCTTTCTACGGAGAAAACACTGTGGCGGAGCACGCCTTCGCACTGCTATTAGCCATTGCGAGGAAGATTCCTCAAGCCGTTCAAAGAGTGAGGGAGGAGAACTTTTCAGTTGAAGGATTGGAAGGGTTCGACTTGGCAGGGAAGACGATAGGAGTTATAGGGACAGGGCACATAGGCATCCACGCGGTCAAGATAGCTAAGGGATTCGGGATGAACGTGTTAGCCTTCGACGTCTACCCCAGGGAAGACGCTGCTAGAGAACTAGGGTTCAGGTACGCTTCCATGGACGAGTTGCTCTCAAGCTCTGACGTGATAACGCTGCACGTGCCTTACAACAAGCACACACACCACCTCTTGGACAGAGACGCTTTCTCAAAGGTGAAGCGAGGAGCCGTTCTGATAAACACTAGCAGGGGGGGTGTGGTGGACACGAAGGCGTTGCTCTGGGCCCTTGACTCAGGGGTTTTGAAAGCTGCGGGGCTGGACGTGTTGGAGGGGGAACACCTCATAGGGAAGCGCGCCTCTTCGGAGGAGGAGAGGGAGCTTTTGGAGTTGAACGAGAAACTCTTAGAAATGGAGAACGTTTTGATAACCCCGCACAACGCGTTCAACACCAGGGAGGCGTTGGCCAGGATTGAGAAGGCGACTTTTGAAAACGTGGAGGCTTTCCTCAAAGGAAGCCCTGTGAACGTGGTGAAGCAGTAATCAAAAAAGAGGTGGTGTTGTATGGGAAAGGAAGACGCTTTTATCTTGTGGTTCGACCAGTTAGGCATAGAAGACGTCCCCTTGGTAGGGGGCAAGAACGCTTCTCTCGGAGAGATGTACAGGAACCTCACCGGCAAGGGGGTTAGGATTCCCAACGGCTTCGCAGTGACTGCTAAGGCTTACTTCCACTTCTTAGAAGCAGGAGGCGCGAGGGAGAGGATTAAAGAGATACTGACAGGGCTGGACACTTCTAACATTGAAGATTTGCAGAGGCGGGGCCACGAGGTTCGGTCCTTGATAAGGAGCTTGGACTTCCCCGAGGACTTGAAGAACGAGATAATAACCGCTTACAACGAGTTGTGCAAGGCTTACCGCGTTGAAGAAGTAGACGTCGCTGTTCGGAGCTCCGCCACTGCTGAGGATTTGCCGGACGCGAGCTTCGCGGGGCAGCAAGAAACATACCTAAACATTAAAGGAGTTCACCAGTTGCTAGACGCTTGCAAGAAGTGCTTCGCCTCATTGTTCACCAACAGGGCTATCAGTTACAGGGAGGACAAGGGATTCGACCACTTCTCCATCGGGTTGAGCATAGGAGTTCAGAAAATGGTGAGGAGCGACAAGGCTTGCTCAGGCGTGATGTTCTCGCTTGACACTGAGTCGGGTTTTAAAGACGTTGTTTTAATAACTGGTTCTTGGGGCTTGGGAGAGAACATCGTGCAAGGAGCTGTTAACCCGGACGAGTTCTACGTTCACAAGCCCACCCTGAAGCAAGGCTTCAAACCCTTGATTTCTAAGAAGAAGGGGAGCAAGGAATGGATGATGATTTACGACTTGAACAGCAACAAGCAAACCACTAAGAACGTCCCAGTCCCGCCTGAGAAAAGGGATGAATTCGTGTTGGAAGACGAGGAAGTATTAACGCTTGCTCGGTGGGCTTGCACCATTGAGGACTACTACTCTGAGAAG
>CAZTPT010000047.1:0-5709 GCA_964615705.1 uncultured Methanosarcinales archaeon | reverse complement strand
ATAACAACTTGGAAGTGGATGTTTCCTCAAAGGATTTCAGCGTTGAAAGCCCGAAGGCGTTGCTGAAGTTAAGAGGAGGCGAGAAGACAAGGGTGTTGTTCAACGTCAAGCCCTTAAAGGAAGGCTTGGGCAAGGTGAGGGTGGAGTTGTACGACTTGCCAGAATCCATCAAGGACAGGGGTTTCAAGAAACTCGTTGACTACGAGGAGTTATTGATAAAAGTGGGAGAGAACGAAACCGTGCAAGCACCCATTCCTTCCAGAGTGGAGGAGAAAAAAGAGGAAGCGGTTGAAAAGGTTGAGACTGTGAAGGAAGCGGTTGAAAAGGAGGAACCCCCGTTGAACACCGCTCCTCCAACAGGCGGGGAAGCAGGGGAAACCTCTCTTCCCAGGGATGAGTTGAAGTACTTGCCGCACGCATTGATAGCGTTAGCTTTACTAGTCGCGTTGTCACTCATCCTTGCAGGGTTGAGCAAGAAGAAAGCAATCGCGGAGGAACTAGTTGAGGAGCAAAAGAAGCGTTCTAAGAAGTCCTCCACCTCTGGGAAGAAGGCGAGGAGTAGGAGCAGGTCTAAGACTAGCAAGGGTAAAGGGAAGAAGTAGTAGGTTCTTCTTTGCTTTGAACTTTGAAACCTTCTTTTACAACAGAGACTGAAATGTAAAGTTTTAGTAAGACTTGCCTATCAGCATTAGCTGCGAGGCCTTAGACGAACACGCAACGCAATCTCCTGAGGGTTCGCCGTTAAAGGGAGAGTTCAACGTCTTGGCTCCGAGTTCCCTCACCCTTTCCTCGCACTCGTCGCTGCCGCACCAATTCACCAAGCACACCTTACCCTTCTTGATTGCTTCCTCCACTCCCTTAAACGTTGAAGGCTTATCTATCAAGGACTCCGCCTTCCTCCTCGCGTTCAACAACAACCTCTTCTGAACCTTGTTGAGCAATTCAGAAACTGCTTTTTCAACGTTCTTGAAATGGGAGTTCTTCTTCTCACCGTTATCCCTCGCAACCAGAACCGCTCTTCCTGACTCAACCTCTCTCGGACCTATCTCTATCCTGACAGGCACCCCTTTCAACTCCCACTCGTTGTACTTCCAACCAGGGGTCTTGTCAGGGTCGTCATCCACCACCACCCTGAATTCTTTCAACGCCTCCTTCAACTCAGAGCAAGCCCCCAGCACTTCCTTGTTAGTATCCGGCTTGTCGCTGAACAAGACAGGCACTATCACTACCTGCACCGGCGCAACCCTGGGAGGCATCACCAATCCTTTGTCATCTCCGTGCGTTAACACCATTATCCCTATGCTCCTCGTCGTGAACCCCCATGAGTTCTGCCAGACATACCTCTTCTCCTCGTCCTTGTCCAGGAAGCTTATTCCGAACGCTTTTGAGAAGTTCTGGCCTAAGAAGTGAGAAGTAGACGCTTGGATTCCTTTTCCGTTCGGCAGCACTGCCTCCACGCTGAGCGTGTACTCCGCGCCAGCGAACTTCTCTCGCTCAGACTTCCTACCCTCAAACACAGGCACTGCTAAGAGTTCCTCGTACACCTTCTTGTAAAGCTTTATGATAGTTAAGACTTCCTCCTCTGCCTCCTCCCTGGTGGCGAAGGCGGTGTGGCCTTCTTGCCACAAGAACTCCCTCGTCCTTAGGAAAGGAACTGGGTGTTTGAACTCCCACCTGACCACGTTGCACCACTGGTTAATCTTTAAGGGGAGGTCTTTGTGAGACCTTATCCACTTCTTGTAAGAATCGTACATAATGGTTTCAGAGGTAGGCCTCACCGCCAGCCTTTCACCCAGCGCGGAGTTACCAGCATGAGTTACCCACGCTACTTCAGGGGTGAATCCTTCCAGGTGTTCTGCTTCCTTGACGAGTAGGCTTTCAGGTATGAATAAAGGGAAGTAAGCGTTCACCACTCCCAGCTTCTTTATCTCGCCGTCCAGGAAGCTCGTTATTAACTCCCAAACCTTGTAAGAGTAAGGCTTTAAAACCATGCAGCCAGAAACGGCTGAGTAGTCAATCATTCCTGACTTTTGAATAACCTCGGTGTACCAATCACTCAGGTTTGAAGCCTTTCTGACAGTAACCCCTAACTCTTTACCCATCCCTAAGCGTTAGTAAACAGCACTATAAAAACATTTCCATAAAAAAACGTTTCAGACGAGGATTGAAAGCTTTAAGTGAACTCTTTAAACGCCGCGGCGGAGTTAGGCGTCACTTATTTAACCCTTTCTTCAAGACTGGACGCCTGGCTCAACTCGCCCTTCCTTAACAACTCCAACGCTTCCTCCAATGTTATGTAATCCAAGCTGCTAAAAACCACTTCTTCAGCATTCAAAGCCTTGTACGCGTTGGCGAACAAGGCGCAACGGCCTGAATGGTAAACCTCTCCGTTTCTCTTATCATACGCTATCGGTTCTTCCAGGATGAGGCGCCCGCAGTCAGGGTTGTCGCAATGAAGAACCAACTCGCCTTGCCTGGGAGAACTGCTTTCAAACAATCTCTTAAACCAGTCGATAGGGTTGTACCAAGCCGTCTCAGCTCACCCCCTCTTGCTTGAAAGGTTTATTTCTGCTCGTGGGGGAGCAGCCTCTTAACAGTTACGGGTATAACCCCTGCCTCGTACTCCTTCTTCGCAATCTCTAACGGGTTGTACCTTATCTCTTCCAACTCCTTCTTAGAAAGCTTTATCAGCATGGGAGCGCCCTTCGCTAGTTGCAACGCCCTGCTCCCGATGATTCTCGCCTTCTCGTACTTGGTATGCCTGTCTCCTATCTCTATCGAAATCATCGCTCTCACCCCAAGTGCTTTCTAAGCTCGTCAGCCTTTACCAAGGCTGTGTTTATCATGGCTTCTATCTCTTCCATTGTTAGAGGGTTCTGCCCTCCTTTCTGCAACGCGCATAGCGAGCCGTCCTTCAAGCTAGTCACTGTGAGCCTAGCCTCCATCATCTTCTCCTCCTCCTCGTCAGGGTCTACTAGTAAGTTGTTCCCAATCTTCGCAATCGTGACTGGTAAAGGTTGCAAGTCCTTCAAAGGGAGCTTCTTAGAGGTTTTCTCCTCGTAGTCAACCACTCCGTCCTTGTAAGCTGGAAACCTCGCGTTTCTAAGCGCTAGCAACGCTGCTAACCCCCCAGCGTCTATGAAGTTTCCGTCATAGTTAATGGAGACTATGTCTATCATCACCATCCACACCTTCTCCCCAGGCTCCACGCAGAGCTTCTTAGTGTCCAGGATTCGGGACTCTCTTAAGCCCCTGTCTATAACCCTGGAAACCTCTATCGCTTCAACCCCTGGAGGCCCTGCTTCGAACTCAGGATTGGACAATGGGAGCATCTCCGCGTTCACCATTAAAACCCCCTCGTCCGGGGTGTCTGGGAACGGTTGACCAATGGCGAGCTTCACCCCTGCCACTATCTCTGTTTTTCCCAGCTTCACCCTTGCGGAGCCCTCCGCTGTGGATAAGAACCCTGTTTCTACCTCTATCCTCCTCCACTCGTCCTTCTTCCTCCCGTCAAACCTTAACCCTTTGAACAACGACTTCGCTAAGTGTTCCTTCACGCTCATTCCACATCAACTCCTACTAATTGGTATTTCTCCTTGATCGCTTTCTTCTGAATCTCCGCAATCCTCTCCAAAGGCTTCCTCGCCATGCTCACCGCTTTTAAGAAGTCCTCCTTTTTGATGACTCCGTCCATTTGCAGCAAGGTGACCTCCCCTGTGAGGGGAGTCATAGCTACTGGTATGTCCGCCGCCTCGTTCTCCTCGAAGTGTTCCTCCTCTCCGTCCAAGTCAACCACTAACTTGTCACCAACCCTTCCAACAGAGACAGCGGCTACCATGTCCTTCATGGTTATCCCAGCGTCAGCCAATGCTATCGAGGCCGCGCAGATCCCCGCGCATCTCGAACCCGCGTCGGTCTCCACTAGTTCTATGAAGACGTCCACCACCGCGTTTGGATAGTCCTCCAAGTTCAGCACGGGCATCAACGCGTTCTCAGTCACTAGGGATATCTCTTTTGAACGCCTGCTCGGCCCAGGCCTAACCCTCTCCCCGCTCCCTGAGAATGGAAGCATGTTGTAATTACACCTGAGTATTCCTCGCTCAGGGTTTTGCATGAACCTGGGGTACAAGTCCCTCGGGCCGTAAACAGCTGCGTAGGCAGCGGTGTTCCCAATCTTGAAGAACGCTGAGCCGTCAGCCTTCTCAATAACTCCTGCCTTGGCGGTTATGGGCCTGGTCTCGTCCCAACCCCTCCCGTCAAACCTTTTCTTGTAACTCTTCATCTTTTAAACCTCCTCTGCTTCAACGCTTTCTGATTCCAAGTTCTTCTTCAAGTAATCCTCCACCCTCTCAGTTAATCCTTGAAGGTGGGACTCTCTCTCAATCTTCCTAATGCTAGATATCGCTACTAACTCCTTCTCAGGGTCGCCGTTTATCCACACCAACCCGTTCTGGCCAACGGTTATCTGGCAGCCGGTGTAGCGCTTAATCATTGACACCATTGACCCCTTCTTCCCTATTATTCTAGGAACCTTGTATGGGTTAACCTTCACTATGCGGCCCCCTTTCAACTTGCGCAGCCCAGGACCCCTCACAGTAACGTCTATCAAGTTCTGACTCGTCACCTGGGTTATCCTGCACAACACGTAGTCGCCGAAGTCGTAGTACTTCGTCAAGTCTTCTCCTTTCTGGATGAAGTTGGAAGATGCGTCCTTCAAGGAAAGAACTGCTGTGTAAGCGCTGTTTATGTCCAAGCGCCAACCGGATAGCAAGATGTCTATCACTTTCCCTATAATGACGTCTCCCACCTTTGGCAGGTACCTGCCTGAAAGCGTGACGGTCTTCAACACCTTGCCGTCTATAAGCAACAGTCCCACCCTGTTCGCGATTATCTTCTCGCCTAGGCGGTAAGTCCCTTCTCCTGGGAGGTACTCCATGCCTACCGCTAATACCTCTCCAGGAGCCACTACTTCCTTGTTCTCCACTAGTATCTTCCCATCACTCATTTCCTCATCACCTTTCAAACGTTTTTCAACTCCTTCACAAAGACTTCTCCGTGCGTAGCTTTGTTCAACTTGTCGTACAAGTCCGGCTCCATGCCTGCTGGCATCTCTATCACTGCTAGCCACGAGCCGTCCCTCAACCACTCCTCCCTTAACAGGTTTCCAAACCCTTTCACCACGGAGTAAAGCTTTGCCGCGTGTTCAGGCTTCAACCTTATCTCGAGCTTCTTCATCTCAAACCTTAACGGTATTATCGGTTTAAGCTTTGAGATGACGTTGCTCAACTGGTCCTCCGCGCTCTTCTCGTAGTCAACGCTCACCTTCGCCTCCCTCAACGCGTTCTCAATCCTCGTTAACGGGTGAGGAGCGCCAGTCCTGGGGTCAACGCAGTACTTGTGAATCAACTCGGTGAGCTTCCTCTTCTTCGCTTCTCTCAGCTTCTCCCTGTACTCGCTGGTTAATTGGACTTCTCCCTCCTTTATGATTATCTCAGCCACTTCTAACGGGTTCTTGGTTCCGAACACTTCCTCCATCAACTTCTCAGAAGCCAACTCCCCCTTCTTCGCGTTGTGGAACACTTCTTCAGATTTTAAAGCATCCCTTATTCCTGCCTCGCCCTTCTTGAACTTCACAGCAATCTCAGGGTCCACCACTACTTCGAACTCGTGGCCCTGCTTCTTCAGCCTGGCAAGGTTTAAGTGAACCTT
>CAZTPT010000046.1:0-5709 GCA_964615705.1 uncultured Methanosarcinales archaeon | reverse complement strand
AACCGCTTCCCTGTTTGCTTCTCCATGAAGCTTTTGAGGAAGGACTTGAAGCACCGCTCACTAAAGGTTTTGTTAGAGGACGCCGACGACGCCTGGGCGCTGAGCAGGGTTGTAGGAAAGGGCGACTTGGTAAAGGCGTCATCTGAGAGGAAGGTTAAGCTTGGAGGAGAGGGCGAGAAGGCGAGGGTGGTTAAGAAAAGGGTTTTCCTAACTCTGAGGGTGGAGAAGGCTGAGCTGCAAGGAGGCAGCTTGAGGGTTTCAGGCGTGGTGGAGGAGGGCCCTGAAGACGTCCCGAAGGGTTCCCACCACTCCTTCACCTTGCACCAGGGGGACAGCGTTGAGATAGTGAAGGACTGGGCTGGCTATGAGTTAAGCGTCGTTAGAGAAGCGTGCGAGGGGCCTGGGTTGAAGGTGTTGATAGTGTGCGTGGAGAGAGGGGAGGCGTGCATAGGCTTGCTCACAAGGAAGAGCTTGGAAGTGCTCGCTTCTTTGAAGGGGAGCGTTGCTAAGAAGAACGTGCCAGGGCAGGGCAGAGGAGACTTCTTCAAAGAGCTTGCTTCAAAGGTGATGGAGCTGAGGGAAAGGGTTGAGCCGGACCACTTAGTAGTTGCCAGCCCCGGATTTTGGAGGGAGTACTTGGTTAAAGAGTTGAAAGGAGTGAAAGCTGTGCAAGCGTCCTGTGCGTCGGGCGACGAGCAAGGCTTGAGGGAAGTGGTGAAGAGGCCTGAACTCGCATCTTTGCTCTCCAAGGAGAGGTTGAGGAGGGACGCTGAGTCAGTTGCGGAGTTGTTGGAAGCGTTGTCAAAGGACAAAGCGGGTTACGGCTTGAAGGATTGCCTTGAGAAAGCGGTTTCTGGCAACGTTGAGAAACTCCTGGTTTCCGAGGACTTCTTACTAGAGGCGAGGGAGGAAGGGTTTTACCAAGAATTAGACTCTTTGATGCGCTTGGCGGAGAAGGTTAAGGGAGAAGTCCACATAGTCTGCTCGCAGGAGGAGAAGGAGATGTTGAACGGGTTGGGAGGGGTTGCTTGCGTGTTGAGATGGAAGCCTTGAAGGAGTTAATCCGGCTCGTTTTGGACAAGGAAGAGTTGAAAACGTTAGACGCGGAATTCGCGGCGGACTTGCTGAAAAGGGTTGCGCGGGAAGAGTTGCTACGTTCTTTTAAAAACACTCCGTTAAAGCAGTTTAAGAGGAGCGCTGAGTTCAAGTCATTCTTGAAAGAGGCGAGGTCCTTGCTGAGGCAGGTTTACGGAGCGTTCTTCTTGGAGAAGCCTTCCAGGATTGAGAAGAAGGTTGAGGAGTTGTTGAGGAATCCTTCACTGAAGAACCACGAAGCGGTTTTGAAGTGTCACCGCTCCTCTAAGGAAAGGCTTCCTTACTACGCAGAGGTTTACAAAGCCATATTCGGAATCACCGGGATTCCTGAATCAATCCTTGACTTGGCAGCTGGTTTAAACCCTTTCTCCTACCCCTGGCTCGGGTGCAAGCCCCTCTATCAAGCCTGTGAGGTCAGCCCGTTCCTCTGCGGACTCGTGAAGCATTACTTCGAAGAGATGGGGGTAGAGGGGGGTTGCTCTGTGGCGAACCTTTTAAGGGTTGAAGAGCTCTCTTTCAACCAATCTTTTGACGTGTGCTTCTTGTTCAAAACCCTTGACTCGTTGGAAGCAGTTGAGAGAGGGGTTTCTGAGAAATTGTTAGACGTTATACCTGTGCGATTCGTAGCTGCTTCTTTCCCGACCAAGTCTTTAGGGGGTTCTTCTAAGATAAGCACGGTTAAGAGGAGGTGGCTTCAAGGATTGCTTGAGGAGATGGGTTGCCCTTTTGAAACATTCATCGAGGGCGACGAATTCTTCATAGTCGCCAAGCTTCTTGGAAAAAAACAGGGTTGAGAAGTCCGAATATTTATAAATGAAGATGGGTTACTCTTAAAATTAACCATTCCGAAAGTGTAAAAAACAGTAACATATAAATAGTAGTTATAGAGTTTCACTATTTTAGAAAAAAGGGGTGGTGTAACCCTTAGAAGGGGGTGTAAAGTGATAGTTAACGACGAGTTTTTAAGCAAGTTGAGAAGGTATTTCAACCTTAACCTGTACGAGGTAAAGATTTGGACAGCCCTCCTCTCGAGAGGGGTCTCCACTGCTGGAGAGCTTTCAGACATAGCCAACGTTCCCAGGTCTCGTTCTTACGACGTCCTTGAAAGCTTGGAGAAGAAGGGATTCGTGGTTATGAAGCTGGGGAAGCCGATAAAGTACATAGCCGTACCTCCCGAGGAAGTTGTGGAGAGGGTTAAGAAGAATATGAAGAAGGAGGCCGAGGAAGCGGTTAAGAGGCTTGAAGAGTTGAAGAAGACCGACTTGGTGAACGAGTTGAAGAGCCTCCACAAGCAAGGAGTTGAGCTGATAGAGCCGTCCGAGCTCTCAGGAGCCTTGAAGGGGAGGCACAACTTGTACAACCACTTGGAACTCACGATGAGAAACGCGGAGGAGAGCATCACTATAATGACTACTTCCCAAGGATTTGTTAGAAAGGTCGAGGGATTCAAGCCCTTGTTCGAGAAACTCGCTAAGAGAGGAGTTAAGATAAGGATTGCCTGCCCCTTCACCCCTGAAGCAAGAGAAGCGGCTAAGGAGTTGAAAGGGATAGCAGAGGTGAGGGAGACCAGCATCAAGGCGAGGTTCTTAGTCGTAGACGGGAAAGAACTAGTTTTTATGGTAATGGATGACGCGGACGTCCACCCCACCTACGACATCGGCATCTGGATAAACACGCCTTTCTTCGCCTCTGCCTTGGAGCAGTTGTTCGAGCTGGCTTGGAAGGAGATGGTGAAGGTAAAGGCCTGATCTTTCCATTACATTTATATTTACTCTTCTTTTTTAACCTCTGAAAATGGTTGAGGAAGCATTGGAGAGAAAGCTAAGCCCGTTAGAGCGAAGAGTTATCCCTTTCTTGAAGAAGAACGGCTCAGAGGAGGAATTACTGGCTGACTCAGGGCTGAAAAGAGTGGAGGTTTCCAGGGCTTTGCAGTGGTTGTCCAACAAGGGAGTTGTCAAGCTTGAATTAGAAGAGGAGGAAGCGGTCTTCTTGACAGAGAAAGGGTTGGAGTGCGTGGAGAAAGGGCTGCCTGAGAAGAGGTTGTTAAAGGCGTTGGAGAGGGAGAAAGAGTTGTCCGTGGAGGAAGCTTGCGGGAAGGCGGGGCTGACGAGGAAGGAGTTAAACCCCTCGATAGGAGTGTTGAAGAGGAAAGGGTTACTAGACGTGGAGAAGGGAGAAGTTGTGTTGCTGCGAATCACGCCGAAAGGGTTGAAGAGCTTGTTTGAGAAGAGCGGGGAGGAATCCCTGCTTGAAAAAGACTTCCCCTTAGCGCTCGGGGACTTGGAAGGGGATGGGTTGAAGGCGTTAGAGGAGTTGAAGAAGAGGAGGCTCGTCAAGGTTGGGAAGCTGAAGTCGCTGCGTTACTCCTTGACGAAGAGAGGGGAGTCCTTGGCGAAGGCGAAGCTGGCAACGGGCTTGCTGGAAAAGGTGAGCTGCTCCATGCTCAAGGAGGGTTCTTGGAAGGGTAAGGAGTTCAGGGCTTACGACGTGAAGGCAAGGGTACCTCGCATCAACCCCGGGAGGAAGCACTTCGTAACAGAAGCGATAGAGTTTGTTAAGAGCGTCTGGTTGGAGATGGGCTTCAAGGAGATGAAGGGGGACGTTATCCAAACCGCGTTTTGGGACCTCGACGTCTTATTCGTCCCTCAAGACCACCCTGCGAGGGAGATGCAGGACACCTTCTACTTAGAGGAGAAGTGGGGGAAAAAGCTTAACAAGGCATTCGTTAGCAGGATTAAAGAGGTTCACGAAACAGGAGGCGACACGGGAAGCAAGGGTTGGCAGTACAGGTTCAGCACTGAGGAAGCCGAGCGCCTCCTCTTAAGGACTCACACTACTGTGCTAAGCGCTCGAACCATCGCGTCCCTCAAAGAAGAGGACTTGCCCGCAAAGTTTTTCAGCGTGGCGAAGGTTTACAGGAACGAAGCGCTTGACTGGAAGCACTTGTTCGAGTTCCACCAAGTAGAGGGGATAGTGGTTGACCCTGATGCTAACTTCAAACAGTTGTTGTGGTGCTTGAAGAGGTTTTTCAGAAAGATGGGCTTCCCGGACACGAGGGTTAGGCCCGCGCACTTCCCCTACACGGAGCCAAGCGCAGAGGTAGAGGTGTACCACCCTGAAAGGAAGGAGTGGTTGGAGCTCGGAGGCGCAGGGATGTTCAGGCCTGAAGTGGTGAAGCCCTTGCTCGGGTTTGACTGCCCAGTCCTCGCTTGGGGTATAGGGTTGGAGAGACTCATCACCGAGTACTACGGATTGAGCGATTTGAGAATGATTTATAAGAACGACCTTGGCTTCTTGAGGAGGGCCAAGCGTTTCGTGAGGTGTTGAATGCCGACGGTTCACCTTGACAAGGAAGCGTTGCTGAGAAGGGTTGGGAAGCGTTTAAGCGATGAAGAACTAGCTAGGAACATCAGCTTCCTAGGAACAGACCTGGACTTGGTGGACGAGGAAAAAGTCGTGGTTGAGGTTTTCCCTAACAGGCCTGACTTCTTGTCCGAGCAAGGGCTTGGAAGGGCTTTGGCGTTCTTCCTTGGCTGCGAGAAGCCGCGAGGCTACAAGGCGAAGCCCGCCAAGGAGAAAGTGGTGATAGACAGGTCTGTGAAGCGCGTCAGGCCTTACACTGCCTGCGCGTTGGTGAAGAACTTGTCCTTGGACGAGGCGAAGCTCTTGGAATTGATAAACCTGCAGGAAAAACTTCACTTAACGTTCGGGAGGAATAGGAGGAAGGTCGCGATAGGGATGTACCCATTGGAAAGGATTGAATTCCCAATTCGTTACAAGGCTTTAAAGCCAGAAGACATAATGTTTAAGCCTTTAGGATTTCAAAAGGAGATGAGCGGCGCGGACATACTTGAAGAGCACCCCAAGGGCAAGGAGTACCGCCACTTGTTGGAGGGCTTTGACAAGTACCCCGTGTTCGTGGACGCGGCAGGCCGCTTTTTGAGCATGCCCCCAATAATTAACAGCGAGGACGCCGGTAAGGTAAAAGTGGAAACATCCAACTTGTTCGTAGAGTGCTCGGGGACCGACTTCAACGCTTTGAAGAAGGCGTTGAACATCATAATCACTGCCATGGTGGATATGGGCGGAGAGGCGGAAGCCTTAACTCTGGAATACCCTGACCGAGTCGTAGCCACGCCTGACTTGGAGTGGGAAGCGATGAACCTGGAACTCTGGTATGTGAACAAGGTTCTCGGCTTGGGTTTGACAAGTAAAGAGTTGAGAGGGCTTTTGGAAAGGATGGGTTTCAAGTATTCAGCTGGAGAAGCGTTTATCCCGCCGTATAGGGCGGACGTGCTGCACCCTGTTGACTTGGTGGAAGACGTCGCTATAGCCCACGGTTACTACAACTTTGAAGAAGAGCCGTCAAGGGCGTTCACCATAGGCGAGGAAGACGCTGAGGAAGTGTTTAAGAGGAAGGTGAGGGAGATACTCGTAGGGGCTGGCTTGGTAGAGGTGATTAACTACTCTTTGAGCAGCGAGAAGGCGCAAAACCAGGCTTTGCTGCAAAACCAGGAACTAGTCCGATTAGCCAACGCTTTGTCTTCGGAGTACTGCGTACTTCGCGCCCAGATAATCCCCTTGTTGTTGAAGAACCTCTCGGAGAACAAGCAC
>CAZTPT010000045.1:0-5721 GCA_964615705.1 uncultured Methanosarcinales archaeon | reverse complement strand
CTTCTCCGTTGCTAGCTTGCACAGAGAGTTGCTGCGCGGCGCTTCCTTTGAGTGACAACGTACAGTTAGCCTTGCTCATGCTGGTTTGGAAGGAGAAAGTCACAGGGCTGGCTTGCTCGGAGCCTTTCTCAGGGCTTAACAGCTTCACGTACGGCTGCTCCTTCTTCTTCAAGAAAACCTTTACCTGCTTGGAGGAGTCCACTACCACCTTGGACTGGTGGAACTCGTACCCTGTGAGGAAAACCGAGAGTTCCTTCTCGCCCTTGCCTGACACCACGACCGCGCTTCCCTCGTCGTTGGTGAACTCGGTGTCCCCGTCCAGCTCCACCCCTGCCCCTTTCAACGGCTTGCTCGTTCCTTCCTCAAGGACAATCACTGTTACCTCGTAGGCCTCTTCAACCTTTAACGAAGCAGTGGCGTTGGCGGAGTTGCCCGCCTCGTCCCTCACCACCAACACTTCCTTGTAAGTTCCTGGCTCGTTGAAGACTAGCTCTGCCTTCCTGCCTTGAACGGTTGAACCGTTGTGAAGCACCCACTCGTAGCTCAAAGCTCCGAACCCGCCGCTGGCTGTTCCTTCTAGCACTACTGCGTCCTTTGCCAACGCCTTGGACGGGTAGTCCAGGCTCACCTTGATGTTGTTCTGAACGGTGTAGGTTAAGCGTTGATAGTAATTCTTCAAGGGGTGGGAGAAGTAGGCGTCTAACAGGTAGTTCCCTGACTTGTTGGTATAGGGAAGGATTTCGGTTAAGGGGTAGGTTGCGTTCACCCTTTTCAAGGAGGAGAAGCACTCCACGAAGCCCTCTGCTGCGGGGCACACCTCTACGGAGAGGTTGGTGCCGTTAGGCGCTTGGACGAATAAGCGGATGGTTTCTCCTAAGGAGTAGGACTCCTTGTCCAGGGCAACGCTGAACTTCAAGGATTGCATCGTTGTGAAGGACTGATTTAGAACAGCAGAGTTGCCTGCCAAGTCCGCGCAGCGGACGTGTAAAGAGTGGTTACCAGGAGTTGTTGCTAAGTCGAACTCTGTAGGGGTGTTGTTCTGCAGTTGCTCTGAGGCAACTATTTGCCAGTCTACTTCAACGGTGCAGTTGATAGAGGGGGCGTAATCGTCTTCGGCGTTGATGGTCAAGGTGTTGTTCTCCACGCTTGCTTGAAGGCTTGGAGGGTTAAGGTCTATGGTGAAACTCCTCTGAGGGGATTCCTCTGACGCGTTGTCGCTGCTGCACGCCACGCTCCAGGAAAAAGTTCCTGCAGGGAGGTTGGACACCTTCAAGCTGTTTATCTCCGAGTTAGTCATGTTCTCGGATATTAGTATTACCTCTCCTCCTAGTTGCAGCGCGCATTGCTGCAACGCGCCTTGCAGGGAGGGGTAGTAGTCAAAGGTGACGTTTCCGTTGTTGAGGTAGGCGTTGTCCGCAGGGTTTATCAAGTCTATGTAAGCGGACGCCGTGCCTGCTAGCAACGCCGCCACCAATACCAGGGCTGAAATGCTTTGCTTCTTCATACGGACCTCCTTATCAGTTCTCTTAATTGTTGCAGCAACGCCTCCGAGTCCTTAGAGGAGTACTCCTGCCTTTTCTGCCTGAGAAGGCTCCTCACTTCTTCGCTGATGTCTAGGTAGTGGTGCTCCTCCGCAAGCCTTTTCAGCTCTTCCAGCAACGACGAAGGCATCCTCACTGAAACTATCTTGCTAGCCATTCCGCATCCTCTCCACGAACTCTCTTGCGAACTCCCTTACCGCTTCGCTTCTAGAAGTGAAGAATCCTTTCTCTACAAGAGAGTCTAAGAATTCGAGTAACTCGTCAGACACCCTTACGTTCAGCACTGTTGTTTCCCTGGTCATTCCTGTCTTCCCTTACTCGTTGTTAGCGTGAACCACCCACACTACTGAAGACACCATTTATGTATACAGAAAGCGGAATTGTGTTATTAATGTATTATGTCTGTATGACAACTAGTATAAAAATCTTGCGGTTGTGAATCGGAGGGAAATATTTAAGAAGGAGCTCCGCGCACCTCGAACCATGGGGTTAAGAGAGGCGTTGGAGGAGAAGGGGATTGACTGGGAGGAGTTGAACTCGGTAATAGACCTCTCAGACCTTGACGAGAAGTCTGTTAGGCAATTGGTTGGGAGGGTGAAGGAGAAGTTGGAAGGGGTGGCTAACGCGTTGGAGGGAGTGCTTCAGCCAGAGAACTCATTAGCGCATATGCACGAGTGCGGCTACTTCAAAGAAAAGGATTTGGAGGAGTTGCAAAGCGCGTTTAAAAAACTGATGTTCCTTCACAGAGAAGCGTTGCTCCAAGAGTTAAGGTATGAAGAAGATGCCTGCTTGGAATTCGTTAAGACGTTCTTGAAGGAGTGGGGCGGCGTGGAGAACTCTCTCAAGCGGTTTTTCAAGATGATGAGGGATTCCTGGAAGGAAGGAGAGGAGTTCGAACCCAGACTTGAATACTTGGGGTGAGTTATGAGGATAGTGTTGATAGGTCCTCCCGGAAGCGGGAAAGGCACGCAGGCGGAGAAGCTTTCAAAAGAATTGGATACGCCTCACATCAGCGCGGGGGACTTGTTGAGAGAGGTGGAGAAGAAGGACACCCCTCTGGGGCGCTTGGTGAAGGGGTACCTGGAGAGGGGTGAACTGGTGCCGTTAGATATAACAATCAAGCTGTTAAGGGAGAAATTGGAAGGGTTGAACAGGTTCATACTTGACGGCTTCCCCAGAAGCTTGGAACAAGCAAAAGCCCTTGAAGGAATCACCAGTGTTGACGCCGCTGTTGAACTAGTAGTTAGGGACGAGGTAAGCGTTGCGAGGATAAGCAGCAGGAGGGTTTGCGAGAACTGCCATGCCAACTTCAACCTTTTAACCAAGCCTCCTAGGGAGGAAGGGGTTTGTGACTACTGCGGGGGGCGCCTGGTTCAGAGAGAGGACGCGAAGCCCGGAGTTGTGAAGGAGAGGCTGAGGATTTACCACCGAGTAACGGAGCCGGTTATTAATCACTACAAGGAGAGAGGCGTGCTTGTAAGGGTTAACGGGGAGTTGTCAGAAGAGGAAGTGTTTAAGGAAATCCTTAACGGGTTGAGAATAATTGCTCGAGGAAAACGGTAGCGTAGCACCCCTTCTCCAAGGCGAAGCAAACCTTGAAAGAGGAGGGGGATAACTGCTCCACTCTCAAAGAGTAGGCCTTCGCCTCCACCCTGCGCATCCCTCCTTCCTGGCTCAGCCCGGGCCACTGCTTCACCACGAAGTCGCTCAGGGACAAGGATTCCTCTCCAAGTATTTCCCCATAGACAAGCTTCACTTCTTCGTCTTTGAAAACGGTGGCGAAGCCTATAACAGGGACTTCTTTCGGGCGAGAACCTTTCTCAAGCAACGCCTTGACCGCCTTGTTCCACAGAAGGCTTTGATAAGCGTGCACGTACAGAGTGGCAGTCTTTAAAGGAATGTTCTTCAACGCTTTCAACGGGTCTCCGCGATGATTCAGGCATAGCAGCTCGCAAGCCTTTGAAAAGTCCTTCTTAACCAAGCACTTCCCAATCAAAGCGTTCCTCTCTGAAAATCTTTGGCTTCCGTAGTAATTAGTAAAGGTGTTTGTGAGTTCAGGCTTAGAAGCGTTTCTAACAACCACTTCGAAATAATTCCCCCAGTGGCTTCCAAGGCTTAACGGCTTAGCACTTCTCCCCACGTATTCCAAGCTTAAATCTTTAATCCTTAACGAGGAAACCTTTTCCTTGGAAGCCCCTTTCACGCTTATGAACTGCTCCGTTACTGCGTTCTTGTCCTTCAAACCCGAGTAAGCTATGAATCGTCTTGGGACGTGTAGGCGCCTCGCTACCTCGTTAACAGCTGCCTCGGTGTTCCACAACCTCTTCCTCAACTTGAATATCAAGAAAGAGCCCTTAGGAGTCAAGCTTAACACAGGTATTTCCCTCACCGCGAAGTCCTCAGGGGCTTGTTTCAACAACATCGCGTTTTAAGAAAGAGCTGGGTTTTAAAAACGTCTCGTTGAAAAGCGATAAGTTTTTAATAACCTTTTTTTTGCTCGCGGGTGAAAGGGCCCGTAGCTCAGCTTGGATAGAGCGACAGCCTCCTAAGCTGTAGGTCCGGGGTTCGAATCCCCGCGGGTCCGCTTCTTCTTTCACTGGACAAGGAGGCGTAACCGTTTTATAAAGAGTTATCCTTGCTCTGGATATGCTCAGGACCGGCGTGGCGAGGCTGCCTTTACACTCGGGCAGAGCCCCCGCCTGGCTCTTCCGAAGAATGACTTCTCTAGCGATGCACATAGCGGAGTACGTGGTTGATGAGTACTCTTCTTCAGAGTTGCTGAGAAGGGTTTCAAACCCGTACTGGTTCCAAGCGTTCGGAAATGTGCTTGGATTCGACTGGCACTCCTCAGGCTTGACAACCACTACCTGCGGCGCTCTGCGAACAGGCTTGGAAAGGGCTGGTTTAAACGTGTGGGGCGCGGGAGGCAAAGGATTAAGGGATGTTTCTGAAAAGGTTTTTCAAGCTTTGAATGGTTCAAGAGCTGAAAGTGTGTATAAGGGGAGCTACCTCGCGGCAAAGGTTGATAACTGTATGGTGCAGGACGGCTACAACTTGTACCACCACTGCGTTTTCTTCAACGAGAAAGGGGAGTGGGCGGTGGTGCAGCAAGGGATGAGCAGCAACGGGTTCGCGAGGCGTTACCACTGGTTGTCAGGGGTTTTTCAGAGCTTCGTCGAGGAGCCCCACTCAGCTGTGTGCTGCGACTCTCCCAGCCACTCCTTAAACTTGACGGCTAAGGAGTGCGCTGAGACTAGGAAGTGCAGCGTGGACTTGGCAAGGGAGCGGCCTGAACGGTTGAAGAGGTTGCTGGAAGGGCAGGCTTTCCTACAAGACTTCACAAACGAGTTGAAGCGGTTGGAGTTGCCGAAGAGGCATCTGGTTGAGCGCGTGGACTTGAACGCTTCTGACTTGAAGGTTCTCAGAAGGGCTTACGAGTTGAAACCTAGCAGTTACGAGGAGTTGCTGTGCTTAAAGGGGATGGGGGGAAGAAGTTGAGAGCGTTAGCCTTGATTGCTCACGTGCTACACGGGACAGAGTTGTCTTGGAAGGACCCTGCGAAGTACTCCTTCGCTCACGGGGGGAAGGACGGCACCCCTTACCCTGTTGACACGGAGTTATACGACGAGTCCGTGGAGTTCTTGCGCGAAGCGGTGAAGGAGTGCAGGGAAGGCACTAATTTGAAGAGGGAAGCGTTGAAGAAGTTGGAAGCATTAACAAGATTTAAATAATGCCTTTCCAAACCACGAGGTGTGGAGAGGAGCAAAGCAGTAGTAGCGGTTTCGGGAATTCTCGGCTTGTTCTTGTTCGGGTACATACTAGGAGAGGTTTCCTTGAAGGAGTCTTTCATCATATTGAAGCACGGAGACTTAGCATACCTCGCATTATACCTCTTCGCGTCAACAGGTGTTATGTGGTGCTTCGCGTTGAGGTGGAAGAGCATACTCGCATCTCAAGGGGTGAGGCTCCCGTTCCGCAAGCTCTTCCTCTACAGGGTGAGCGACTACGCCATAAGCTTCCTCACCCCAGGCCCGAAGGTTGGAGGAGAGTTCACCAGGGCGTCCCTGTTAGCAAAGGATGTGAAGCCTTTCTCCAAAGCGTTGTCCTCAGTGGTTATTGACAAGACCATGGAAATATTCTCAAACGCGTTGATATTCATCATAGGGGTTTTAGCAGTCAT
>CAZTPT010000044.1:0-5982 GCA_964615705.1 uncultured Methanosarcinales archaeon | reverse complement strand
ATAGACATATACGACGCTGACATATGGACGTCGGGAAGCATAAAAGCAGGAGCCACTGGAACTGATTGTGGAGGCACAGGGGCTGCTTGTTTCAACAACCCCACCATCGCGTTACTGACTTCAGGCAATTCTTACATCAACACAGGTGGCAATCTAGGTATTAACACCACAACTCCAAGCGAAAAGCTGGAAGTTGCGGGAAACCTGTCCGCGACGGTCTTCTATGACCGTGACAACAAGGCTTACTACTTAAATCCGGCAGGCACCAGCTACCTCAACACGTTAAACCTGGCAACACCGCTAGCAGTGGCTCAAGGAGGAACCGGAGCAACAAGCGCCAGCACCGCGAGAAGCAACCTGGGAGCAGCAGGCACAGGAACCTGCCCATCCGGTTACTTCGTCCAAAACACGACCACGAGCGGGGTTCAATGCGTGGCTGACCAGAACAGCGGGGGAGACATAACAGCGGTTAATGCTGGAAACGGCTTGACAGGGGGAGGCGCCAGCGGGGACGTTACTTTGAACGTTGGCCAAGGGGTCGGCTTAATAGTGAATAATGATAACGTTTCTTTAAACACTTCTTACCTTAGCAGCAATTACATAGACGAGGGTCAAAGCGCTGGAGGGGACTTGACAGGGACTTACCCAAACCCCACCATAGCTGCTAACGCCGTCGCTTTAGGCGCTGACACCACTGGCAACTACGTCGCAAGCGTGAGCGCTGGCGACGGCGTGACTGTTAGCGGCAGCGCGGGGGAGGGATGGACTCCCACGGTGGCTATTGACACCACCAGCATCTCCACTTGCACTGGGAGTAATCAGAAGATTATCTGGGACAGCGCTAACAACAGGTTGACATGCGCCACGGACCAAAACGGAGGGGGCGACATCACAGCAGTTATTGCGGGTGAGGGACTCACAGGCGGAGGCACCAGCGGAGACGTCACCTTGAACCTTTCAAGCAGTGTTGCAGGGACTGGCCTGAGTTACAGCGGCGGGGTGTTAAGCGTGAACACTGCTTCCGGCTTAACGACTAGCGGGGACAACGTGATACTCGCGAGCACCGTTGCGGGCAGCGGCTTGGCTTACAGCGCTGGAGTGTTAAGCGTGAACACCGGCACCGGCTTAACGATTAACAGTGACAACGTTCAGTTAGCAACCAGCGGAGTCACAGCGGGAACTTACGGAGGCACGGTAGTGATTCCTGTAATAACGGTGGACCAGTACGGCAGGGTCACCTCTGCCACCAACACTAGTATCAGGAGCGCTTCCACCACTCAGACAGGAATCGTTCAATTAACGGACAGCGTTACCAGCACGAGCACCACCACCGCAGCAACTCCTAACAGCGTGAAGACTGCTTACGACACCGCCACCGCCAAGGCCAGCCCTGGGAGCTGTGCATCCGGACAAGTGGTTCAGAACACCACGACTAGCGGGGTGCAGTGCGTCTCAGTGGGGACGGGGAACATGGACTCTTGGACGATTGCCGGAGACAGCGGCAGCGACACGGTTAGCAACGCTCAAACAGTCACCATTGCGGGCAGCTCCACCATTGACACCAGCGAGAGCGGCAGGACTGTCACGATAAGCGTTCAAGCGGACAGCATTAACGGAGCCCAGTTAGCCGATAGCATAACCCTGGACGCTAACCTCAGCATTGACAGCAACACCTTGTTCATAGACATGACTAATAACAGGGTTGGAGTAGGAACTAGCACTCCGAGCCACGCGTTAACAGTTATTGGAGGCGCGAACTTCACTAGCTCTGTCTACGTGAGTGGCAGCCAGGTATGCACTCCTAGCAATGGGTTGTGCGGGGGAAGCTCTGACATAAGCGGTTCGGGAACGGCTAACACCGTTGCGTTCTGGACGAGCAGCAGCACGATTAGCGGCAGCAACAACTTGTACTGGAACAACAGCGCAGCCCGCTTAGGGATAGGCACAACCACTCCTGGCTACGCGTTAGACGTGTCGGGCAGCGTCAGGGCCACTGGCAGCTCCTCCTTTGAGGGGGGGTTGAACGTGTCAGGAGCGGCTCTTAGGAGCAGCGCGGGCTTAACAGTGAGTGCTGGAACGGTTGACTTCCCAGCGAACAGCATCCCCGGAGACGACATTCAGGACAACACCGTTGACAACTCTGAGATTCAAGCAGACACGCTGGACTTCACAGAGTTACAAGACACGCTGGACTTGGACGCGGCTACGAAGATTAACCTTGGCGCTTACAACTTTGACATTGACTTGTCAAGCACGGGCGACTTCAGGATTTTGGATGGGGGCACAGCGATTCACATATTCAGGGATGACGGCAGGGTTGGAATCAACACAACCACTCCTTCCTACACCTTGGACGTGACAGGTACTGGCAGGGTTACAGGGGCGTTCTACTTCGCAGGAGGGTTGACCGTGGATAGCTCCGGGCAGATAAGCGACAGCACCACTGACGTGATAATAAATGATGCGTTAAGCGTTGTTAATGACTTAACAGTTCAAGGTGATAACATTGATAGCAGCGGAGCGCCGCTAAGGCTTAACGACTTGACAGCTCAACCAGTGTACGTCGGGACTGGGGGAACGTTCACAACAGCTACTGGTGACGGCGACTTAGGAGTGGTGGGCGACTTGGAAGTGGAGGGTGTGTTGGACGTGGATGGAACCACGACTAGCAACATCGCGGGTGACTTGAGCGTGGCTAAGAATTTAACGGTTAGCGGCGGTTCCATCAAGGATTCTGGGGGGACTGCTAGGATTCAGTTCCAGAGCGGGAAGGTTATCATCACGCTGGGCTGAGCCTTAACTTTTCCTAGGCTTCTTCCTTGCCTTCTTAGAACCAAATATTGTTTCTGTCAGTTTTTCTAACTCCTTCTTGAGCTTGTTCTTCCTCTGCTCCAACTTTTTAAAGCGGTTGTTCAATTCTGAGATGTTTTTGTTGAACTCCGCAGAGTCCTTCGCGAGTTCTAAGACTTTGGCTTTCTTCACGAGTTCTCTCATCTCGTCTTCCAATTCTTGCTTGTCCCTCTCTATGCGTTCCAGCAAAGCCTCTGTGTCCGCTTTCTTCTTGAAGAACCTTTCAAACTCGTCCGCGAGTTTTTTCCCTTGGCTCTCGTATTCCTCGAAGTCTTTCTTCTTCTCCTTCACTTTTTTCAACAACTCGTTCTGTATCAGCATTATCTTCTCCTCGTTCTCCTTGCTCTTCTCAAAGAGTTCTTTCAAGTCCTCCTCTTTCTTCTTCCTCAACTCTTCAACCAGCTTAGAGGTTTCCTTTTCCAACTCGTTCAAGCGTTTCTCTTCCTCCTTCAAAGTGTCTTCTTCCCCTTCCAGTTGTGAGGAGAGCGCTTTTAACAACTCCTTTAACGCTTGTATGCGCATCTTCAAGTTCTCCTCTTTCTGGCGCTGGTGGTCTAGCTCCAGCTTCTCCTCCGTTATCTTGGACTTCTCCCTTTCCAATTCCTCTATGAGTCGCTCGTACTTCCGCTCTTCCATCCTTATCTTCTTGTGCAACTCGTCAAACATCTTCGCGTATTCAAGTTTCTCCCTGAGTATCTCGCTGTCCAGGTTTTTCTTGAGTTCCTCGTAGTGCTTTAACTCCTCCACTTCCTCCTTCACGCTTTCTATCTCCGAGCCGATGCTCCTCTGTAACTCTTCAAACTTCTTCTTCAACTGTTGGAAGCCGAGGCTTTCCTTCTCCAACGTTTGAATAGCTGTCTCTACTTTTCTGATGAATGCTTCTTTCTTAGCCGCGTAGGACTTCTCCTTCCTAGCGAGTTCCTTGCTGGAAACCTTTCGCTTCACGAGGTAAGTCTTGGACAACGAGTATTCTATCGAGATTAGTCCTTGCTCTTCTAAGAACTCCGCCCACTCGTGAACAACTACCTTGCTCACTCCTAAACGCTTGGCTGCTTCTCCAAGTTCTATTTTTTCTTCTTGCAAGACGAGGCGGAGAAGCTTGTCAATGCCTGTCTCTATCCTCTTAACCATTAAAACCGTCTTTTCCAACGAGGTTTTTATATTTTTCCATGTGCGTCCAGGCGACCGTTTTTAAAGGTTAAAACAAGAAAACCCGAATCGATAACTATTAATCAGTGGTACAAAACAAGTGGTTTTAAAAAGGAGTTTTGATTCCCCCCTCTTTATGAATAAAGATTTATTTTTAGAAACCCCCTCTTTGAAGCTGGCTAACAAGTTAGCAGAGGCGTTAGCAGAGACCCCCTTGCTAAACCACCAATCATTTGAAGATTTGGAAAAAAAGGTGAGAATTTACTGGTTAGCGGAGAGATACTTGTCTCGACGGTTAAGGGAAACCGAACCAGGAGCTGAGGAGGAATTCCTTTTAGAACTCTCAAACACCTACGGATTCACGCTTGACAGGGTGGTGTATCACGAGCTTAAAGCAGGGTTGGAGAAGACAAGTAAAAGAGGGGTGTGGGCTGGAAGGCTCAAGTCCCTTTTGGAAGGAGTCCCCCCTCCATTCACCCCTGCGTACGACTTCAAAACACTAACACGAAGTTTCAAAGAGCTTGTTACAAACATAGACAACCCTTTTGAACGACTCGCGTGGAAGAGAGCCCTCCAGACATCATTGAAGGGGTTGCTGAGCCACGCAGGAATTGACACATCTTTGTTTTCATCAATTTCCATAGAAGACGTGGTTCTTGCGGGTAATTATTTCCCAAAAGAGGATTTCAAAAGAGAACACGTAGCTGCTCTGTTTGAGGAGTTAAGAAATGGTAAGAACGGCAACGAAGAACCCTTGTCAGACGAGCTAATCTTGGAGGGGTTGGCGATTTACGGTAACCCTGTCAGAAAGCCTTTGTTTCTAGGAGGCGTTGAACTGGAACGCTTGATACAGGCGAACAAGGGTTACAGCGAAAAGTTCTTTCAAAAAAGGAAGGACGCTCAACTGTTGGAAGCGTTGAAGTATTTCTGCGACAGCTTTGTCAACGGCTACGGAGAAGTGTTTGAGAGATACCTGGACCAGGCTAAAGGGCTTCGCTGGGAGGAGGAAGAAGTAAAACTCTTGGACGCCTTGCACAGGCTGCACAGGTTCGGAGAGGCGCGTTTTGAAGAGGAGGATCAAACCTTTGGACCTGCCAGAGGATTCTTTAAGCATTGGTTCTCCGCAAGGGACGCCGCGCTTCAAGGGTTAAAGCTTTTGCTGGAAAAGAGCGAGGAAGCCGGCGAGGACGAGAGGATAGCTTTAACTAACTACGTGAGCACCATAGCGTCAGTGGCGAGGATGGAGAACTTAATAAGGAAGCCTTTGCTGGAAGAAGCATTGTTCAAGGCTAACGAGATGAGACGATTCCCCCTAGCAATGGAGAGGGTTTCGAGAGTGGTGAATGAATTAGAGAAGGGTACTGTAATAACTGACTTCTACCACGATTCTTTAAAAGCAGCATACTTAGCGACCAGCTTCCTAACAGTTTAATTTTTCACCCTCCCGTAATGGAAACATATTTATAGTTTTGTTTGTTCCTACGGCCAAATGTACGAGTTCAATCCTGACTTAGAAAAGGCGAGGATTAGCAGCCTGTACCAAAACTTTTTAAGCCTGGAAAGGATTCTTCACGAGGACAGCGACGAGTTGTACAAAGCAGTTGCTAAAACATTATTCTCTCACGCGGACCAATACAAAAGAATTAAGCCCCGCCGGAGGAAGAAGCGAGCATTGACAGAAGAGGCGTGCGTGTTTTCCCTCAGGGTTCAGAGGCTGAGCGACTACTTGGAAGGAGGGGGGAGCGTGACATCGCTCAAACCCTCTTTGAAGGAGATGTCGGAACGCGTCTCTGCGAAGGAGAGGAGGGACAGCGCTTTATGGCAACCCTTGACAAAAGTTTTAACGCCTTCCTCGTTGAAGGATTACGAGCAATTAATAACGTTGGGAGAAGAGGTTTTCAAAGGAGTGACTAGTTACGAAACTGGGAAATAACCGTGTTGCCCCGCGGTATAATTATTTGATTATCCCTTCTAAGCCAAATA
>CAZTPT010000043.1:0-6453 GCA_964615705.1 uncultured Methanosarcinales archaeon | reverse complement strand
GACTAGAAGAACAATCCGAGTCACCACAATCAACCAAGCCATCACAATCATCATCCAACCCGTTAGAGCAATCCTCTGCCGGAGCTTGGACGTAGCTGCAACCGTTGCACTTCAAGCCAGTCGTGGATGGGTAGCAGCCGCTCCCCGAGCACTCGCAAGTGTTGTCGTTGCAACTCGCTCCTTGGCATTCAATCTTGTAAACTCTTCTTCCGAATCCTGGAATGGTGTCTGTGAAATAGCCGTTCTGCGAGGTCAAGGTCCCCCCGTCGAATAATCTCCTAATAGTCACTCCTGCTTGGAGTCCTGGCACGTCGAACCTTGCTGTTCTTTCTGTCTCGAAAAGGTTCACCGCTATCAAGTACTTCCCCGCGAGGGGCCCTGAGGGTATCTCTTTGTAAACGTAGTTAATCTTGTAAAAGGTTATTTCCCGGGCAGAAATGGTTGATTGGCTTGAAGAGTCGTGCCCGTAGTACTCTGTTCCCGGAGAAACCACTATCTCCCCGACAGGGGTTTGCCCGAATAACTCCTGGCCAAGGGGGATGAAGCCTTCATTCCACGTATTGTCCATCATCTCCTGGGTTACGTCGTGGTAGTAAGAGTCCCTGTACCTGCTGAGGTGCCTGGTAAAGTAGAGAACTCCTTTAGCTCCCTGTGTTATGGCGTTATAAGCCTGAAGTATTATAAGTTGAGGGCAGATTATTTGAATGTCATAGCCGCAACCCTGCCACGCGCCGTAGTCGTAAGTCCTAGTCCCCTTCTTCCTAGGCTCAGGCCCTTGTGGTATGGCGATGAGCGCCATTTTTTGACTGTCAGGGTAGTATTGGTCTCTCTTCTCGCGGTACTGGTTCAAGTAGTACGCTTGAATCATTAACTTGTCTGAAGCTTTGGGGACCGCGCTTCCCTTGTCTGGGTATACGTCT
This sequence comes from uncultured Methanosarcinales archaeon, assembly GCA_964615705.1. Lineage (GTDB taxonomy): Archaea > Nanobdellota > Nanobdellia > Woesearchaeales > CAYNLP01 > CAZTPT01. The sequence continues at coordinate 5,533 of CAZTPT010000043.1, read as the reverse complement.
ATTCCTAGTATGTCCGCTGCGTCGCCGGTGAGCCTGCTCACCAGTTCCCATTCAGGGTCGAAGTGGTAGCCTTGCGTGGTTATTAAGACAGGCTTGTTAGGAGCTGCGTTTTTTATTGCTGCGTGGTACTCTCTTATGAAGTCGTGGTTCTTAGTGTCGCCGTCGTTGCTCACCTCGTCCACGCCGTAGAAGCCGAAAACCCCTGCGTGGTTTTTGAAAGGTTTAACCATGTTGTTTATCACGTCCTCTGTAAACGCTTTTGAACTTGGGTATTTCCCTGGTAGAGAGTAACCGCTTTGCCAAAGATTTGCGAACTCCCAAAGGATTACCTTTATCCCTTTAGCCCAGAACTTGTTAACGAATTCTGAGTAAGTGCTCCAAGGCTCGTTCCACCTGTAATCCACCACCACGTTCATCTTAGCGGCTGCCACGTCGTTGATAACGTCTTCCAACACCACGGTGTTGTCGTTCCCCCCGTTAGGGTATATGTCCGTGGATTGCACGTAAGCCCCGTATATGAAGAATGGCCGCCCGCCTGGTTCAAACACGTAGGTCTTGTATGAATCAACGGGTAGGTTGTTTTGAGGAGTGTTGGGCCAGTATCCCTGAGTGTCTGGCTCGAAGAGTGGAAGCTGGGACGCGGAGTTGGACAATGCCAGCTTGTCTATGGGCAGCATTCCCACAATCGTTCTCTGATACCCTAAGTAGCCGAAGTTTATGGCTACGTACCGCTTCCCGTTCTTCTCAACGAACCCCCAAGCGCTGCCCGGAATCGTGAGAGTGACGGTTTTCCACTTGTGGTCGTAGTCGCCTCCTATGCCGCCAGCTAAGTAATAGTTGTTCTCCCCGTTGCCGGGGTTTCCTGTACTGATGAAAACAGGGACGCCGTTCCTTCCCTTAGGGCCTGTTGCTGCAGGGTTCAGCACTACCTTGTTCATGACTTCGTCCTTGAACCTGACCCTTAAGTAGAGCGTTTGGCCGGGGGTGAACTTGGAGCCGTCGATAAGGACTCTGCCGAACTTGTTGAACTTTATAACCCTCGCGTTCACCCAGTTCTGAGCGTCTGAAGGCACGTTCCAAGCAGAGGGGTCCATGTCAGGGTTACCATTTATTGTTTCCAAGAAGCCGAACCAGGGGTCTGGATTGTTCAAGTCCTTCTTCTCCCAGTGGGCGAGGACGCCTTTATTAGCGCCCCAAGAGCCGCCGTAGTACGAAGGGTACCAGTCGTCGTAGCCAGGGATGTCTCCGCGGTCGAAGAACGCGTCTTTGGAGTTGTCAAAGTCGTCGGCGTTGCCTGCTTCTAGGAACACGCAGCCCGAGCCGCAGCTCTGAGCGAGGACTAGGGGCGTTAATAGGGTTAAAAAGAGTAGCGAGAGGAGGGCTTTTTTCATTTTAGAATTATCATCTTCCTCTTCTTTTTTAAATATTTTCTTCTAACTCAGCCGCGCGGAGCGCTGCCTCCACCATTGCGGATATGTTTAGCTTCGCTTCTTCTCTCTCCACATATTTAATGCTTGCTCTAGTGACGGGGTGTTTCGGGCCGAGGGCGCAGCACATCTCTGGGCCTATGCTTGCATCATAGGTTCCCAGCTTCTTCGCCAGAGCCACTGTTTCGGACTTGTCATTGGTTAGTAAAGGCCTGGCTATGAGCGTCTTTACCGCGTTATCAGTGGCTGCTATGCTGTGAAGGGTTTGACTAGAGACTTGTCCCAGGTTTTCGCCTGTTATTAAGAAGTCGCAACCCTCCTTCCTTGCAAGGGCTTCCGCAACCCTCCACATCAAGCGCCTGGTGAGTATGAAGTAGTACTTGTGGTTGCACTTCTTAACTATCTCCGCTGACTGCTCCCCTATCGGGACTACGTAGAGCTTTTCCAAGCCAGTAATCCTTGCTAAGGCAGCGCTTTTCTCCACCGTGTCCTCCTTGGTGAAGGGTTGAGTGTGGAAGTGAACCCCTATGACTCGGACTCCTAAGTTCTTCATCAACAAGCCAGCCACTGGGCTGTCTATCCCTCCGCTGAGCAGCAACAACCCTTTCACTGAGCAACCTCGTAAATCTTCTTAGCTATCAGGAATGCTTTGTCAGGGTTTTTCTCCTCCTTGAAGAATATTTCTCCGTAGTCGTGCACCACTACTTCTTCCCCTTCCACCCTCAACGCTAACACCATGCCAGCGTCTCCTAACACCTCGAACTTCTTCTTCAAAGAGTCCGTGTCCAGCTTTAAACGCTTCACCGGCTTGGCGCTGAGAGCGGTCTTGGTCTTGCAGAACTCCAGCCTGAAGAGTTGCTTTCCTTCCAAGAACTCGTAGCGTTGGTTGCAAGCCTCGCACCCCTTCCTTGCACGTACCTCTACTTTCTCCAGCCACGCGTTCCAAGGATTGACGTATACTAGCTCCTTCACAGGCTCTCCACCTATGAGTATCCTTAACGCTTGCGCTGCTTGGAAAGAAGCCGTCGCGCAGGTCGCGCTGTTCAACACTCCTCGCTCCTCGCAGGAGTCCAGGCTAGCCTTGTCTTCAAACACGCACCTCAAGCAAGGCTTTCCGGGAGTCCAGGGGTAGACAGCTCCCTTGCTCTCAACCGCGCCGGCGTATATCCAGGGAGTGCTTGTTTTCAACGCGTAATCGTTTATCAAGAACCGGGTGTAGAAGTTGTCAGTGCCGTCAAGTATTAAGTCAACGCTTAACCCTTCAACGTTCTCCCTTGACAAGAACTCTCGCCGCGCAACCACTTCTGCCTCGCTGTTAATCAACGCGAGCTTGCGAGCCGCTGCTTCAACCTTATGCCTCCCAATGTCTCCCTCGTCGTAGAGTAATTGCCTGTGAAGGTTTGAGGCCTCAACCTTGTCGTGGTCGAACAAGACGAGCATTCCAACCCCCGCCCTCGCTAGCAGCTCTGCAACCACGCTTCCCACAGCGCCCAGGCCTATCACTGCCACGCTCTTCTCCCTCAGCGCTTCCTGGCCCCCCTCTCCGAAAACTTTCAGCGTTGACTGCCTACTATACCTCTCCATGGTTTAGGTGAAGGAATCCTTCTTTATTAGTTTTTGCAAAGGAAGAACGCGTGGTCCTTCTCGTAAGGCGCCAGGTTCTTAACGTCCAAGACTTCTACGTGTTGCTTTAACTCTCTCAGCACAGCGGAGAATATCTCCTTAGGGTTCTTCGTGACGTCTATGCACCTCGCCTTCACCGCTAGCATGGCGAAGCCTTTGTTCTTCAAGAATGCGTCCTTGTTCTTCAAGAATATCTCTACCTGGTTCCTCTGCGCCACGTCTTGGTACAGCGAGTCCACTCTTCCAGGGATGAACTCTGCATAGCGTTCGGGGTGGTTGGCGTCTGCTAGCAACGGCGCCATATTGCCCCTCTCCTCGCAGAGGAATAACAACTCCTTTAACACTGTGGGGGAGTTCTCCACGCAGAAGAGCATTCCCTCCTTCCCGACCATGTCGGAGACGAAGCTAGGGGTGTAGCCGTGCCCTGCTCCGAGGTACAACGCCTTGCAACCCTCTCTGAACCCGCTGTCCTTTAAGCCTTTCAGGATTGCTGCTGCGAGCTTGCTCCGGTTAGGGCTCCACTGCCTGTACTCCCTCCCTCGCCAGTTAAGTGTTTTCTCGTCGAAGTGCTTCTTGCCAGGGTAGGCGTTCATGGTGTAGAGCAGCTTTCCAGACTTGTAAGTGTTGGGGAAGAGGGGTCCTAGCTCTTTCACCTCAGCCACCTCTCGAATCGCTTCCTTAACTCTTCAACCAACCCCTCGGCGATGAACCCTCCTCTGAAGTAGTCCGTCCTAGCAGCGATGGCTAGCTTGTTAGCCAGTGCCCTGGACGCTTTTCCGCGCTCCTTCTCAGGCACTCCTTGTATCAAGGGGTGGGCGAATATGTAGCCGTGCCTCGGAGGCTTGGCGCCCGTCCTTAAATGCCTGAACAACGCCTTCTCAGCTCCTAAGAGTTGGATAGTGGTAGAAGGCATCTCTGCCAACCTTTTAAGAGAGCCCGCCTCTGCTAAGAGCTTCGCTCCTATCTTCACCCCTGCCAAGGCGGAGAGGTTCTTGCAGTGCTCTTTCATCAAGCGTTCCAAGTACCCCTCTAACTCTTCCTTGAAGCGTTGCAACCCTTTCAGCAGGGCGGCGTATTCCTTGAGAACCGCTTTGTCCTGCCTGGAGAGCTTAGCCCCGAAGTCTGGCTTTGGTAGGGAGTTATTCAACACTCCCAAGACAAGTTTTTCAGGCGTTGAATGCCTAGCAGCTCTGGGGTGGTGGAGGGACAGCCAGTCCTTAAACTTGGAAGCCAGGGAGGAGTACGCTTTGTCAAGTTCTTCCAAGTTGCTAACCGCTTGGATTACCTTCTCATCGCTCCCTATCCCTTGAGAAAAAGCGTTCTTTGCTTGTTCCAAGCACCGCGCCCTCGCCTTGTCCATTCTCCAAGGGAAGAAACCACCCTATATAAAGCTTCTTCACAGTTGCTTCACGCGTGGCGCAACGCATTCTCCACTTCTTTAGAACTCCAACCCACTCTCAGCAATGCTTGGGTTATCTGCTCGTCGCTCCAACCTTTGCTCTTAGCTCTTTGAACATAGCTTAAAAGCAGGGGGTTCACCGCTGGCGGGGGTTGGAGGAGTGATTGCTCCCGCGCGTGGCGAAACTTCACCGCTACCCTTGCCAGTCCAAGCACTACCACCGCCCCTAGAACGCTTAACGCGTAGTACTTGTAAGAATCCCCAAGCCAACTCGCCAGGAAGAAGTCCTTGAACACTACCCTGTGCTGCTCTGCCTCCCCAGGGGTGAGTAAGAACCGGACCTTGTCCTTTCCCAGTCGTTCCCCTGTGGTGTCAACCACTCTGCCGAAGACTTGTAAGGTGTACTTTACCTTGAACAACTCTCTCAACTGGGCTGAAAAGTCCTCCTCCTTGCTGGACAAGTCCTCCTCGTCTGACAACTTCACGATTTCGGAAACAGCTTTCCTAACGCCTTCCTCGTACCTCCCGGCCTTGCAGTCGCGGACTAACGCATCGCTTATCTCGGACACTTTTGAACGCACCTCGCTGTTAGTCAACACGCCGAAGTTGCTGGTAACCTCACACGCCAAGGTTTCTGGAGACGCGAATACTAACAAGTAAGTTTCTCCTTCAAACCTCTTATCAAGGGATAACTCGTACTTAAGAAGCTGCGAGGCGGTGAAGTTCTCCTTCGTAACTACAAACACCTTCACGGAGTCGTTGTTGTAAATCCTCCGAATCCACTGGATTAACTGTTCCTTGGTGGACGGCGTTAAAACCCTTGCGTCGTCTTCCACGTATTCCTCCCAGTTAATGCTTTCAACTTTGCCCTCTCCCCTCCCTCCGGTGCTGAAAGAGTACGTGAAGTAGTAGTAGGGGAACTTGAACTCCTTAGTTAGATTGAACCTATCCGGGTTGAACACGTTAAAGGTTTGCTTCACCTCGCTAGCATTAACACTCACCGCTGCGGCTTCAGAACCGCTCCCAGCCCCGCCAGTCTCGGCTTCCTTGAACAGGGGGAGGTCAGTGGAGGGGTCTAAGTCCT
>CAZTPT010000042.1:0-6645 GCA_964615705.1 uncultured Methanosarcinales archaeon | reverse complement strand
TAATCCTTCGCTGAAACGTTTTGTAAACGCCCTTCCCCCCTTTCTCCTTGTACTTCTCGTACAACTCGCCTATCTTTAAGCCGGAGTTCTGGTTTACCAAGTCCAGTATTAACTGTGAGTCCTCCTCAAGCGAGTTCTTCTCCTTCTCAGAGAACTCGCCGAGCTTGGAAACCGCTTCCTCCACGTCAGTCACTTCTACCTTTCGAGAGCTTCGCTCCTCTGCTTGCAGCGACGCTTCTTTCAGCAAGAATATGCCTAGCCTCACGTCCTTGTAGGCGTAAGTCTTCTCAACCACCAAGTCAACTGCTTCTCTTTCCCACGTTCCTGGGTAGAACGCGTCCTTAATCCTGGACTCCACTATGTCCCTGGTTTCCCGGTAGTTGTAAGCGTTGAACGTTATCACCTCAGGGGTTAGCCTGGACCTTATCCTGGAGTCCAACCCTGCCAGGAATGTGTCCGAGTTGGTTATGAGTATGATGCTCTTCTTATATATTTCTTCTAGCAAGAAGTACAAGAAGTCTTGGTCCTCCGCCTTGTCAACCTCGTCAAACGCGAACACTGCTTCTCCCTTGTTAGCAATCCTAGAAACTACGTTGAACAACTCGTCGGTTTTCTTGTTATGAGTGAGCCTGTACCCTAGCTGCTCGCACACGTCCACCACTACCTTGTGAGAGGTGTTCTTCTTCCAGCAATTAACGTAAACCACGAAGACGTCTGTTTCCTCCTCTAACTCTCGCAACACGTGCCTGGTGGCGGCGGTCTTCCCAACCCCGGGGGGTCCTTGGATTAGGCAGTTCCTACCGTTCCGCCCCCTCAGCAAAGGCTTTATAACCTCCGCTATCCTCCTCTGCTCCCCTTCCCTGTGAGGCAATACCTTGGGCACGAACTCGTAGTCCAGAGCGTTCTCGTTCCTCACAATGGTTTCCTCGTTCTTCAGAACGTCGTCGAACAATCCCATCCCGTTGCTTATGATGAACGCTCTTTTTTAAATATTTCCTCTTAAAAATCAGTATTTTTAAAAACCCTGCGAGCCTATAAATGGTTTATGCGCTACTCAGAACTCGTGGAGCTCTACGAGAAGCTCGACTCCACTACTAAGCGGTTGGAGAAGACTAAGCATCTGGCTGACGCGTTGAGGAAGGCGAGCTCTTCAGAGCTGGACAAAGTCATACTTCTAGTGCAGGGAAGGGTGTTCCCTGAGTGGGAGAAGGAGAAGAAGCTGGGCTTCTCTGAGAGTTACGTTATTAAAGCGTTGCAAAGAGTCACCGGAGCCTCCGAGCAGCGAGTCAAGGAGTTATGGGCCGAACTCGGAGACCTCGGACTGGTGGCTGAGCGGTTGATGAAGTCTAGGAGGCAATCAGTCCTCTTCTCTAAGGAGTTGAGCGTGGAGAAGGTGTTCGAGAACCTCAGGAAGGTGGCGGAGGTGCAGGGCGCTTCCAGCGTGGAGCGCAAGGTTCAACTCGTGGCTGAGCTGTTATCAGCGGCGACCCCTTTAGAGGCGAGGTACATAACCAGGACTGTTTTGGAAACTCTTAGGATAGGCATAGGGAGCGGGACTTTGCGGGACGCGTTGGTGTGGGCTTTTCTAGGAGAAGATTTAGGGGTTGAATTAGTGGATGGGGAGTTAACACTGGTTGACAGGGCTCGCTACGCCGAAGCTGTGGAGCAGGTCCAGTCTGCTTATGACAAGTTGAACGACTTCGGAGAGGTGGCTTTGCTCCTCAGGCAAGGACTCTCAGCGTTGAGAGAGGTGAAGGTAAGGGTTGGGAAGCCGTTGAAGGTGATGCTTGCTCAAAGCGTGGATGGCATGGGGGAGGGCTTTGAAAGGGTGGGGGTGCCGGCGGACGTGGAGTACAAGTACGACGGCTTCAGGATGCAGATTCACAAGGACAACGGAAAGGTGAGGATATTCACGAGGCGGTTGGAGGACGTTACCGAGCAGTTCCCAGAAGTTGTGAAGCTGGTTTCAGAGCTGGAAGGGGACGGCTTCATACTGGACGGGGAAGCTGTCGGCTTCGACCCAGGCACTAAGAAGTACCTGCCCTTCCAGAACATAAGCCAGCGCATCAAGAGGAAGTACGACATAGAAGAGATGTCTGAGAAGATGCCGGTGGAGTTAAACGTTTTTGACATCCTGTGTTTTAACTATGAGTCAGTAATTGACAAGCCCTTCAAGGAGAGGAGGGCGTTGGTGGAGAAGTTGGTTAAGGAGCAGCCTTTCAGGATTAGGCCTGCTCACAACATAGTTACGAGTTCGTTGGAGGAGGCGGAGGCTTTCTTGGAGGAGGCTAGGAAGGCTGGGATGGAAGGAGTGATGCTGAAAAACCTGGACGCTCCTTACAAGCCTGGCTCAAGGGTTGGCTACATGGTGAAGTTGAAGTTCTCGATGGAAACCCTTGACTTGGTAATAGTCGGGGCTGAGTGGGGAGAGGGGAAGCGCTCAGGCTGGCTGACTTCTTACTTGTTGGCGTGCAACGATCAAGGCTCTTTCAAAACTATTGGGAGGGTTGGCACGGGCGTCAAGGAGTTGGAGGGGTTGACGTTTGAGAAGCTTACGGAGTTGTTGAAGCCCTTGATAGTTGAGCAGAAGGGGAGGTTGGTTTCCTTAAAGCCCGAGCTGGTCGTGGAGGTGAAGTTTAACGAGATACAGAGGTCTCCTAGTTATTCCAGCGGCTACGCTTTGCGCTTCCCCAGGATTGTGAGGCTTCGCCTGGACAAGGGTCCCGACGAGGCCTCATCCCTCTCCGATGTTGAGTTGTTGTTTTCCAAGCAGCTTTGACTCTTCTGTTCTCAAAACCCCCTACTCACCGACGATTTGTTCCACAATTGAAACACTGTTTCATTTTTAGAACAGTGTTTCAAAAACGAAACATTTATATCTTTCCTTTGAACAAAGCATCCGCGTGACGCCCCACGAGCTATGGGAAGGGTTGATGGACAAGAAGAAGCTGAGAATACTCAAAACCTTCGTCCAGCGTCCAGGGGAGAAGTTCTACCTGCGAGAACTCTCGAAAGAGGCAGGGGTCCCTCCGGCAACTACTTACCGAATACTCAAAGAACTCTTAACGCTGAGACTAGTCAGGGTGGATGTGGTGAAGAAGAGCAAGCTTTACTGCCTGGAAGATAACGAGAAGGCAAGGCTCCTCCGAGACGTTTTAGAGGATAAGAAGAACGCGGTGCAGGAATTCGTTGAACGCGTCTCTGCTGTCAGGGGCGTGGAGAAGATAGTTCTGCACGGCAAAGAAAGCAGGTCCAAGGCCAACATCTTAATCATAGGGAGGGGCGTGGACTCCTCTGCGTGCAAGGCAGTGGTTGGGGAGGTGAAGGAGAAGTACGGCGTCTCGATCATAGAATTGACCCTCACCCCAGAACAATTCCAGCAGATGTCCGCGATGGGGCTCTTCCCCGGCGAGAAAAAGACGTTGTGGCAGCGTTAAAAATTTTTTTAAGTATTGAAAAATATTCTTGCGTATAGAAATATTTAAATAGAAGCTTCTAACTTAGTATTATTCAAGAAGTTTTGGCGTTGATAAAAAGCTTTAATCAACTCGTCTTGGGCCGACGGTTGATTAATCACAACTAATTGGGCGTTGTTGTGTAAGTCTTGGCGTTCTAGAAGTAGGTATGGGCATACATACTTATAAACATTTCGGCACTTTGAAATATGTTTTTCAAAATATGTTTCGAAGTGTCGTGGCTGCTTCGCTGCTCTGAGGCGGTGAAGCGAAAAGGGAAAAACAGAGAAAAAAGAAAGGGGGTATGAAAAGATGGACTTCGTGGTTGACAAGGTTAAGGACCAGGTCTCCGACTTCGACTTCGACGTCGGGCAGGCAAACATCAAGGTTATAGGGTGCGGCGGAGCAGGCACCAACATGGTGAACTGGCTTTACAAGAAAGGAATCAAAGGAGCTGAAATCATTGCTTGCAACACGGACAAGCAACACTTAGACATGGTGGACGCTGATAGGAAGATACTCCTAGGCAGAGACGTTACCAAAGGACTAGGATGCGGGGGCTTCCCGCAGAAAGGAGCAGAGGCAGCCCAGGAAAGCATACAAGAGATAAAGGAAGCGCTGCGCGGAGCGGACATGGTCTTCGTGTGCGCGGGGATGGGCGGAGGCACAGGAACGGGAGCTTCCCCAGTGATTGCCAACGTTGCCAAGGAGACAGGGGCGATAGTTATAGGAACGGTAACCATGCCTTTCGACATTGAAAGGGCGAGGGTGGACAAGGCAGAGTTCGGGTTGCAACAGTTGAGGCAGCAATCAGACACGGTCATAGTGATTGACAACAACAGGCTGGTCCAGATAGCTGGAAACCTGCCAGTGCAGCAAGCGTTCGCAGTTGCCAACGAGTTGATAGCGACAATGATTAAAGGAATAGTTGAAACCATAGCGGTTCCCAGCCTGGTAAACTTGGACTTCGCAGACGTCAAAGCTATAATGACCAACGGAGACGTCGCAGCGATAGGGATAGGTGTGAGCGATACTAACAACAGGGTTGAGGAAGCGGTTAAGGGAGCGTTGAGCAACCCCTTGCTAGAGATTAGTTATGAAGGAGCCACAGGCGCCATCATACACATCTCCGGGGGAAACGACTTGACCCTGGAAGAGATATCCAAGGTTGGAAGGCTGGTGACAGAGTCGATGGATCCTGACGCCAACGTCATCTGGGGCGCGAGGGTTTCAGAGGACTTGAAGGGCAAGCTAACCGTGATGACGATAATCACAGGGGTGAAGAGTCCCTGGATACTAGGCAAGATGTCTGCAAAGCAGAGAGAGGAGGCGAGGCGCCAAATAGAGGACGAGTTAGGCATAGAAATCGTGAAGTGAGGCAGTCATTTTTACTTCTGCCTTCACCTTTGATATCACCCCCCAACCCAAAACTCAAGTGGTGAAGGCAAAGGCTTTTTTTCTCCTCTTCACCGGGGGAGAATTTTTTTATTTTTTTTCAAAAACCCTTCTGAGCCTCTCGTATTCTTCCAAGAATTCTCGAGCAATACCTTCGTCGTGGATTATCAGGACGTTCTCGTCGTTCAAGGAAGCCCCTGCAACTGTGGGGTTGTAGCTCCCGGTGAACACTGTTTCATTATCAACTATGAAGACCTTGTGGTGAAGCATCCTCCCAGTCCTCTCCAAAGCAACGCTTACGCCTGTCACTCTCAACTTGTAAAACTCGGAGTACTTGTTAATGTTCAAGGACTCCATCAACCCCTCCACCCTCAACTCCCTTGACTTAGCCGCTAACAACTCTCCCACCTTGTCAGAGGTGAAGGAGAACGTCATGAAAACGATTGAGCGTTCAGCCCCTCCGAGCAGGGCTAAGAGCTTCTCCTCGCACCCGTCTTCCGGGCAGAAGTAGTTCTCCACCAAGACGCCTGACAGGTTTACCAATGAGTGCTCGGTCTCCTTGTTACCCCCAGTCCTCAACTCCTCCCACTCCTCCAAGTAGTTAGAAGCTATTGTTCTTGAACGAACAACGACCAAGTTGTTATAATTGTAGTGAAAACCCCTCTCGGTAGGGTTTGCCGAGCCAGTCACCACGACGTCTCCAGCAACGCAGAACTTGTCATGCATCAACCCCCTCCCTTTAGCATCCTCTCCGCTCACAACCTTGAAGCGCTCCTCGCTGAACCAGCGAGGGTTGAACTGGTAGAGGGCGCACCTCGCAACGCTTGAACCGTTCAACGCTTTCTTGAATGCTGCCTCGCAGTCATTCCTGGGGCAGAAGTAAACCTTAACCCAGCCTTGCTCTGAAACCAGGCGTTGAGAACAACTTGCCAAGAGGATTGCTGAAACGGAGAGGACGAGGAGTGCTAAGACTTCTTTCTTAACTCTTCCAACGCTTTGAACGAGTGGTAAAGCGCGAACTTCGTTCCCGGGTAGAGCTTCTCCATCTCCTCCACTAAGACGTTGCACTCCGCCTCCTTACAAGCGTTGAAGCCTAACAAGTTGCAAGCCTCAGCGACTTCCTCCTCTAACACGTTCTCAAGGATGAGCGTTGGGAATTCTTTATCAGTGTTCTCTAAGAATTCTCGGAGTTTTTCCGACACGTACTCTTCCAAGCACATAGGTGTTAACACCTTGCACCCGCGAGCTTCACTGTTCAAGATGCGAATGTTCTCTTTGAAGATGCTTTTCAAGAAATACCTTGCCAGCCACCACTCCTTGCAACCCTCCCTCTTCAAGAACACCTTGTCATTTGGCTTTACCTTCCCGCTCAGCCTTAAGTCCTTCCTAACCCTTTTCTCCAAGTACCTCAAGAAGCAGCGCTTGCAGTAACCCCTCTCCGCGTAACTCAACCTCACCCTGGCTGGCTTCCCGCAAACGCAACGCATGGCTTTGGGAGCTGCTGCTTATTAAAATAGGTTTCTGAAACCCAACTCTTCAATGCTCTGGCAGTCCCGGGATATCCGCGTATTCTCCCTTTTGAAGCAAGCCCCTCGCCATGGCTATGTATTTCAACATTTCCTTAACGCTTATGTTCCTCCCAACCTTTTGCTCCTCCGCAATACCAGCGCAAACGTTGTTTATTATGTCAAGGGCTACTTGCTCCCTCGCGGCGCCCTCGCTCTGCCTGTAATTCTCCACGTAGCTAACATACTTTTTAATGTTGGAAGACACCAACCTGAAGCTGGGTATGTGG
>CAZTPT010000041.1:0-6699 GCA_964615705.1 uncultured Methanosarcinales archaeon | reverse complement strand
CCATCCTCTTAGCGGGTTGCGCCCAGCAAGCGGCTCAAACGCAGCAGTCAGGAACTACTGGGCAAGGAACTATAAAGCTAGCATACCTAGGACCCCTCACAGGAGACGTGGCTGTTTACGGGCAACCCTCGCTCAAATCAGCAATGCTCGCAGTGAAGGAAGTGAACGAAGAAGGAGGCGTGAACGGTAAGAAAGTGGAGCTCATAGCGGAAGACACCAAGTGCAACGGGAAGGACTCCGTGAGCGCGATGAACAAGGTGTTAAGCGTGGACAAGGTGCAAGCAGTTATAGGGCCGCTCTGCTCGGCAGCCACCGTTCCCGCATACCCCTTAGCGGAGAAGGCAAAAGTGTTCGTCATGGGCGCAGGTGCAAGCACTCCTGCCATGACTCTCAACACGCCCTACTACTTCAGAACGTTCCCCCCGGACTCGCTGCAGAGCAAGGCAGGAGCATACCTCACCATCAGCAAGGGTTACAAGAAAGTGGCAGTGTTCCACGTGAACGACGAGTACGGCGTTGGCTTTAAAGACGCGTACATAAAAAACCTGGAAGCAATGGGCGGAGAAGTGGTCAGCGTGCAAGCATACACGCCCGGAGACGTGGACTTCAAAACCCAGATTGAGAAGATAAAGCAAGCAAACCCTGACGTGGTCTACTTGATAATCTTCCCCAAGGAAGGCGCGTTGATACTCAAACAAGCCAAAGAACTCGGCCTCAACATCCCAATGATCAGTAGCGAGGCCATAAAGACGCCTGAATTTGTGGAGGCTGCCGGCGACGCCGCAGAGGGATTAATAGGGACCTTCCCCCCAAGCCCGACCAACGAGGAGAGCAAGCTCTTCCTGGAAAACTTCAAGAAAGAGTACGGCCCGGACGCGGACCCTAACGCCTTCGGGTCCTACGCGTACGACGCTGTCAAGCTCGTGGTGAAGGCGATGAGGGAGTGCGGCACCAGCGCGGACCAGATCAAGTCCTGCCTGGAGAAGCTACAGGGGTATGAAGGCGCCAGTGGGAAGATAGTGTTTGACGAGTACGGAGACGCGCAGAAGCCGTACGCGGTGTTCAAGATAGAAGGGGGAAAGATAGTGGAAACAGACGAGGTCATAGACCCATCCACTATTTAAAAACTTTTTTTCCACTTTTGACAGGAAGCGGAACTATGGGAGCAGCGGTTCAACTAGTGATTAACGGCTTGATAGCGGGCTCGTTGTACGCCTTGGTCGCGGTCGGCTTCACCCTCACCTACAAGGTCACGAGGTTCATGAACTTCGCCCACGGCGCAGTAGTTATGCTCGGAGCATTCATATTCTACTACGCCCACCAAGCATTACCCTTCAGCCTAGCAGTGCTTGCAACACTAGCATTAACCGGCCTCCTGGGATGGGTTACAGACGCAGCGTGCTACGCCCCCCTCCGCAGGAAGGATTCCAGCAACGCCGTCCTCTTAATAGCGTCGGTTGCCTTGTTCATACTCCTGCAAAACCTAGCGCTGGCATTGTTCGGGGCGGACATTAAAAGCGTTCGGAAAGGGTCCTCGCAAGCCATAAACTTCATAGGAGGAACAATAACACCTATCCAAGCGTGGATAGTAGCGGCCGCAGCCGCTACCCTGCTGGCGACGTGGTTCTTGATGAAGAAGACCAAGACGGGCAAGTCCTTAAGAGCGGTGGCTGACAACAAGGAGTTAGCGGAAACCACGGGGATAAACGCTGAACGAGCCTACTCTTTGTCATTCGTAATAGCTTCGGTGATAGCAGGGGTTGCCTCTGTCCTAGCAGCGCTTGAGTACAACGTGGAGCCCAACATGGGGTTCCTCTTAATAATAAGGGGGTTCACGGGAAGCGTGGTCGGAGGCATAAACAGCGTTCCAGGAGCAGTGCTTGGAAGCGTGCTCCTCGGCTTGGTGGAGAACATAGGCATATGGTTCCTCCCGAGCAGTTACAAAGACGCGATAGCATTCACTCTGTTATTCGTCTTCCTCTTGTTCAAGCCCTCAGGGCTGCTAGGAGTGGAGAAGGGGGTGAAGGGGTGATAGACGCGTACCTCTCCCACTTGTTAATACTCATAGCGATATACTCCATACTCGCGGTCAGCCTGGACCTAGCAGTGGGGTTCACAGGGTTGCTGAACATGGGCCACGTGGCTTTCTACGGGATAGGCGCCTACGCCTCCGCCTTGCTAGCCCTTAACGGCTACCCCTTCCTCCTCGCAATGCTGGGAGGGGCTTTGCTAGCCGCCCTCTCAGGGGCGTTGCTAGCCATGCCCACCACCAAGCTTAAAGGGGACTACCTCGCCTTGACCACCCTGGGCTTCGGATTCATAGCGCAGAGCTTTATGAAGAACTGGACATCCCTCACCAGGGGGCCCCTCGGCCTCCCAGGGATACCCAAGCCGGAAATACTAGGGTTCTCCTTTTCAAGCAACGAAGCCTACCTCGCTTTAGCAACGCTCCTCGCAGCGATAACAGCGGTGACTGTGTGGAAGGTTGAGAACAGCCCCTTCGGGAGGGTTTTGGAAGCGGTGAGGGATAACGAGATAGCAGCCAAGAGCCTTGGAAAAAACGCTTTCAAGGTGAAAACCGTTGCTTTAACCATTTCAGGATTCTTCGCAGGAATAGCGGGAAGCCTGTACGCCCACTACATAACCTTCATAGACCCAACGACCTTCAACATATTGGAGATAATACTCTTGTTCAGCATAATCATCATAGGGGGGCTTGCAAGCGTGAAAGGAGCGATAGCAGGGACTTTCCTCTTAACACTCCTGCCCGAGCCGTTAAGATTCCTCCCCATACCTAACTCGGTGGTGGGCCCTTTGAGGCAGATAATCTACGCGCTCATACTCCTGCTCGTGATATACTTTTACCCGAAAGGAGTGTTCGGAAAGGTTTCCTTGGAGGACCAGAATGCATAACTCGTTGTTAGAAGTTCAAGAGTTGTCCAAGCACTTCGGAGGCTTGAAAGCGTTGAACAAGTGCTCCTTCTACGTGAAGAAAGGAATGATAACCAGCCTCATAGGCCCTAACGGGGCTGGGAAGAGCACAGCCTTCAACGTTATAAACGGCTTCCTGAAACCAGACCACGGCGAGGTATTCTTCAAAGGCGTCAAGATTACGGGGTGGGAGCCTCACAAGGTTGCAGCGATGGGCGTTTCAAGGACTTTCCAAGCCCCCAAGCTCTTCAAAAACCTCACCATTCAGGAAAACCTCTTGCTCGCGATGAGGAAGAAAGACCACCGCTTGCTAACCTCGTTCCTAGCCCCGCGCAAGCCCTCCAAGGCAGAGGCGGAGTTGATGCGCAACACCCTCGCAGAGGTAGGGCTTGACGAATCGTTAGAGGTGAAGGCGTCAGACCTTTCGTACGGGCAGCAAAGGCTTTTAGAAATAACGAGGGCGTTGCTCAAGCCCCACGACATACTGTTAATGGACGAGCCCACCGCAGGGGTTAATCCCAAGCTGAGGAGCTCCTTGAAGGGGTTGCTGAGAAGGCTTAAAAGCCAGGGGAAAACAATATTCCTCATAGAGCACGACATGGAGTTCGTGATGGACCTGAGCGACGAGGTGATAGTGCTAGACCACGGGAAGAAGTTAGTAGCTGACGTGCCTGAAAAGGTGAAGAACAACCCTGCAGTGTTGGAAGCGTACCTGGGTGACTGAGATGAAGCACTTGTTAGAGCTGAGAAACATCCACTCCGGTTACGGAGATTTGAAAGTCTTGGAAGGAGTCACGGTGACAGTGCAGCCTGACGAGATAGTCGCGTTGATAGGTCCCAACGGGGCGGGGAAAAGCACCGTGCTGAAAACCGTGTTCGGCCTCACCAAGGTTTACTCCGGAAGCATCTGGTACAGAGACAAGGAGTTGTCAAGGCTTCACACCTCGGACCTGGTCAGGCTCGGCATCAGCTACGTTCCCCAAGGCAGGCAAGTATTCCCAACAATGACCGTTGAGGAAAACCTGGAGATGGGAGCGTTCTACCAGAGCGACAAGGACTTGTTGGAGAAGAAGAAGGAAGAGGTGTACTCCAAGTTCCCAGTGCTGAGAGAGAAGAGGAAGCGCATGGCGTTCACGCTTTCGGGGGGGCAGCAGCAAATGCTCTCAATGGGCAGGGCTTTGATGCAAGACCCTCAACTACTGCTTCTGGACGAGCCAAGCGCAGGGCTCTCGCCCAAGATGATGAAGGAAGTGTTCAAAAAAGTGTCAGAGATAAACGAGGAAGGCACGGCCATAATCCTAGTGGAGCAGAATGCGAAGCAAGCCATAAACCTCGCTGACAGGACCTACGTGTTAGAGGACGGCAAGGTGGCGTTGGAAGGCGGCAAGGACATAGTCAAGCACAGCATGATAAAACACATATACCTAGGCGGCCGCTAATCACTCCAACCAAAACAATTCTTTTTTTGAAAACATTTAAAAAACCTGGTAAAACATCTATCCGTGATGAAAAAAACACTTGCAGTCCTGTTATTAATCGCTCCGCTGCTGTTAGCGGCGTGTTCTTCAAAGACAAACCCGCAAGCAGCCTCTCTGGCTAAGTGCTTGGCGGAGAAAGGCGTTACGATGTACGGTGCTTACTGGTGCCCTCACTGCTCGGAGCAGAAGAAGCTGTTCGGAAACTCTTGGAAGGAAGTGCCGTACGTGGAGTGCGCCGTGCCGGGAGGCGGCCAGACAGAGGAGTGCAAGCAGGCAGGCGTGACTGCCTACCCCACTTGGTTCATAAACGGGGAGAAAGTGGAGGGCAAGCTCTCCTTGGAAGAACTGGCGAAAAGGGCTGGGTGTGACTCAACTCTGCCTTAAGCGCTCGCTTCGCTCTTCACGAGATAGATGCGGTTTATTGCTTGCTGAATTCCTTTAACACCTCTCTTCCAGAATGAGTGAGTTGAAGGTAAACAGGTTTTCCTCTTGGATTTATCTGTTCTACATACCCTTCCTCCACTAGCAAATCCAAGTGTTTCTTCGCAGCTACGTGGGTAACTTTCAACTTTTGAGCTAAGAAGTTTAAAAAGCAGGACTGGTTCTTCTTCTCGCACTCGCCTATGATTCTGAGTATCTCTCTCCTCACGTTAGCTCCTTTGCTCCAGTAGAACAGAACAGATCTTGGTAACATCTCATGATTACTCCGTCTTCTCCCTAACCATTCTTATGGAGCGTGCCAGTCCATAAACAGAATACCCAAGCAGAACGGCGCCCAGCATCCCGCTTATTTGCTCTATCCACTCCCGCACATCACTCGTTATTATGTGAAATTCCCAGGGTAGCTTTGCCCAAGAGTTTATTGCTAAAAACGTCGCGGCTATAGCCAGGACTAGCCAATAACGCTCGTGCTTGGTTTCCCCTGAGAGCTTGAACGCGTAGTAAACCGCTGCGAGGAAACCCGCGGACCCTGTCAACGTTAGTATTTGGAAAAACAATTCCACATTCATTTTCCTCTCTTTTTAAACTTTCTCTGCTTTAAATATCTTCCCCTGCAACCACACCACAATCTTTACATTAAGGTTACATTACAGTAACATTTATAAATGTGTTCCTTTTACTTGCTCTAAGCATGAAGAATTCCCTCGTAAAAATGAAGAGAGGAGACAACTCCAAGAACTACGTTTACATCATACTCATCCTGGGGATTTACACCATCTTCGTCTCTCAGCTAAACCTGTCACTCGTCCAAAAAGGAATAACCATGTTGGAAGGAAACAGAGGCACTTCCCAAGCAGGGCTTGCATCCCTACCACAGGGAGCTTCTGAAAGCGACGTGGTGTCAGCGATCCTACCAAAAGACGCAGACCTCAACCGCCCCTACTCTTGGAAAGGTAAAACAGTTACCTTAACCGCCTATCAACCCGGCAACGGCTACGATATGTTAGTAGACATGGAAAGGTCCATATCATTAGACTCATTAACTCCTGAACAAAAAGCGAAGTACAAGGACTTGATAATGAAGATATACCACCCTTGCTGCAACGCTCCAGTAGGCGCCTGCGGATGCAAACACGCCGTAGCTACAAGAGGCTTAATAAAAAACTTGTTAAAAGAAGGCTGGAGCGACGACCAAATACTGAACGAGGTCTTTCTCTGGCAAAGATTCTGGTGGCCCAAGCATTACGCGATAATGGCGACTTACATTTTTTCACAAGGAGTAAACCCCGCAGAAGTTCCAATATCAGAATGGGTAGGTAAAAAAATGTCAACCTTGAGAGCTGGGCGAGCAGCAGCCGCCCAGATAGGTGTGAAGTAGCCAAAAACGATTTAGAGGAGGTGAATTGAAGAATGGAAAAAAACAGCAAGATTTTGATAGGGGTGCTAGCGATTATGATAATAGTTGCAGGAGTCCAAGCATTCCAATTCAGCGCGTTGGCAAACAGCTTGCAAGATTTGAAGGTTAGCGGCGTATCTGCCAGCTCAACCACATCTTCCCCAACTCCCGCATCTTCCCCTAGTAGCGGGGGAAGCGTTTCCAACGTGTTAGCGAATCTGCCAACCCAAGTAGGCGGTTGTTGAGAAAAGCGCTAGAACGAGCAATTTTTTTATTAATTATAATACTATGAAGGAAGAAAGAGAGAGCTTGAAGACTCGCGACGCGGCGGTTAAGCATAAAAGAGTCGCGAGGAAAAAGGACGGGGAAGAGTTGAAAGTGCACGCTCTGTTGCTAGTGCTGGGAGCACTACTCTTAATATCTTCTCTTCTCTCCCTAAACTTATACACTAAG
>CAZTPT010000040.1:0-6841 GCA_964615705.1 uncultured Methanosarcinales archaeon | reverse complement strand
ATCGCTCCAACCTCTTCATGTGAGCCTTTATAACCTTGTGATCCCTCACCGCTTCAACCTTTGAAGTCAGGGCTGCGAATGCGAGATAAGCGAGGAGCAGTATTAACAAAACCCCAGCGCCGCTCAGCAGCATCCAAGAGTAGTTCGTGCGCTCCACCACTTCCTCAGGCGGTGGCACCAAGGACTCCTCCTCTGACTCTTTGGAAGAGTTGGTCTCGTTCAACGCTTCCTCCCTCCCCGCGGCGTCCTCCACCTTCACCACTTCTCCCGCTATGGCGAACAATCCGAAGCCCGGGGAGAGAGCGCTGTACTCGTTGCTTATAGCGCCCCTCTTCTCCAGCGTGCTTGGTAGCTTCGCCCAACCCTCTTCCAACCTGTACAACGCGACGCTTTCAGGGTCCACGTTGCTCCGCCTCAGCCAAGACTTGTCCACTTCAAAGACCGGCTTCACGTATTTGAGATGGGCGTCCTCCACGTTCTCCCCTAACACTGCCAAGTACTTGAAAACCACCGCTCCCTCCGGCAGGGACGCGTTGGTTATCAGAGGCTTCTCCGAGGAGTCCTTCACCTCCACCTTCACGTTCCTCACGTCCACCAAGGACTTCAAGTACAACTCCCTCAGCGGGGATTCAAAGTTGGTCACCACCACTCTCAACTCCTCCCCCTTCCTCAACCAGTCAAAGCCGTGAGAGTAAGGGTGCTCCCCCCAGTCCTTGAGCGAAGCGTTTATTATCCTCCCCTTGTTCCTCTTGGACTCCTTCTCAGAGGATTGCTCTGCCTGCTCCCCTCCAAGGGTTTTGAAGTTCTCGGTCCCCACGAACTCGTTGGACTTCCGCTTCTTCAAGTCCCCGTTGACATCAACCCCTTCCACCTTCACCACGTACTCGGTGGCCGGCTTCAAACCCTCAACCAAGACTTGGAACTCTGTGTCGAAGCGTTGGGAAACGTTTAGAGAGGTGTAGTTCTCCTCGCCGAACACCTTGTAAGCTAAGGAGTCAATCCTGAACGGCTCTGAGCCGTTAATTACCAGCTTGGCAGACTCGTTAGTAACTTCTGAAACGTCTATGTAAACCTTTGGAGGAGTGTTATCTAACACGTTGAAATCCTTCTCAACCGCGTATTCATTCCCGTCCTTGTCGTAGCAAACAACCCTCGCCTTGTAAGAACCGTCCCTCACGTCCCTCACCACTTCTGACTTGGAGAACTCTGGGAATCCTCCTTCAAGGTCTCGCAACGCGTAACTCTTAATGTTAGGACTGGCGCCCTCCACTATTATCCCTTTCTCATCCCTTAACTCGTAGTCGCAGAACAACTCGCTGCTGCCAGGCAGAGAGTCCTGGCTCGGAACAGTTACCTTGAAGGATAGTGAGAAGTAGCTGTCCAGCACTACTTGGGGAGGGCTCTCAACGGTCACGTTGAAGCCTTCCACACCTGGGGAGGGTTGCTTCACCGTCAAGTTCACAGCGTTCAACGCGGTGTCGTTGTTGCCTGCCTGGTCAAGGGCTAACACTCCAATGCTGCAGTTAGAAGAGCATCCAAGGTTGAGAGGAGTGGTTTCCAAGGCGTAAACGCCTCCCCCGTTATCGGTTAAGGAGACGTAGTGAGAGTAGTCGCTGCCAGCGCCTGCCTTCACCTCGCCTGGGAAGTACTCATTCACCTCCACCCTTAAGAGAACTGTCTCGTTAAGCGTTGGCTCAGAGTTGTTCACAGTGACGAGGTCTATCTCAGGGGGTAAAGCGTCTATCTTGAATTGTTGAGACTCGTCCGTTGCTTGCTGGGACGCGTTGGAGTTGCTAACCGCAACCACTTCCACCGTGAACAATCCTTCGCGAGGAGACGCTTGAACCACGGCAGTGTAGTTATTGCCTTGAGAAGAGCTTGACAACTGGGTTGGGGAGCCTGAGGCGGGTTTAAGGTTGAAAGTCACCGTTACGTTGGAAGCGTTAATCCCTGAAAGCGTTGCTGAAACGTTGAAGTCCTCTGTGTAGAAGCCGTTGCTGTCAGGAGCAGGCAACGGGTTCAACGTGATGGTGAACGCTGAGGAAGAAGCGGCCAGCCAGGGAAATAACAAGAGGATTGCTGTGAGAGTTCTCAACGCTTTGAAACACATGCAACATCCACCCCTTCTCAACGGAGTGTAACGCCACGCTTTTTAAAATTAGCGGAAGTTTTAAAACGATTAGCGGAATAGCAGGGATGCATGAAGCTCCCATTTGAGGAGAGGGACGTGGAGCCGTTGGTGAAGCAAGAGGCCGAGCCTTCCAGGTACGGATCCCTTCCAGATGAGAGGACTGTGGAGGAGAGGCTTGGCTACTCAGTCGTGAACTTGGACAAGCCTTCCGGTCCTAGCTCTCACCAAGTATCATCGTACGTGAAGGGAATACTCGGGGCGAGGAAGGCCGGCCACTCCGGAACACTGGACCCGGCCGTTACAGGGGTTCTCCCAGTAGCCGTTGGCAGGGCTACCAGGATTGCTCACGCCTTGCTCAAGGCTGGGAAGGAGTACGTCTGCCTCATGCACCTCCACAGAGACGTGCCTGAAGGGGAAGTTGTTAAAACCTTGAAGGGGTACGTGGGGAGGGTGAAGCAACTCCCCCCTGTTAGGAGCGCGGTTAAGAGGAGGGTGAGGGAGAGGAGGATTTACTACTTGGAAGTCTTAGAGGTGCAGGGCAGGGACGTGTTGTTCAGGGTTGGCTGCGAGGCAGGAACTTACATCAGGAGGCTTTGCCACCAGGCAGGGCAGGACTTGGGAGTGGGGGCTCACATGGAAGAGCTTAGACGCACCAAGTCAGGGCCCTTCAAGGAGGAGGAGTGCTGCACCTTGCAAGACTTGGCGGAAGCGGTTTATCTTTGGAGGGAGGAAGGCAGGGACTCCTTGCTGAGGAAGCTCTTGCTCCCTGTCGAGAGGGGCGTGGCTCACCTCCCAAAGGTGTGGGTTTTAGACACTGCTGTGGACGCGTTGAGCCACGGAGCCTCTTTAAAAGTGCCGGGGGTTAGCAGGTTAGACCCGGACGTGCAGCCTGGGAGGACAATTGCAGTGATGACTTTGAAAGGAGAGTTAGTGATGATAGGGAAAGCCTTGATGGACAGCTCTCAAGCGCTTAACGCTTCCAAGGGCGTCTTCGTGAAGCCTGAACAAGTGTTTATGAAGCCAGGGATTTACCCCCGGCTGGGTTAGGAGGTGGCAAGGGTTGAGGTTTACCGCTGTGCTGGTAGTTTTAGCGTTGGTGACGCCTGTGTTGGAGGCTCACCTTGCAGGAGAGGAAGAAGTTGTTAAAGGGTTCGAAGTAGAGCTAGGAGTTAACCCTGAACACCCCTCCGCTGGTGAGAGGGTCAGCTTCTCCGTTGCTTGGGAGAACCCTGCGAACGAGTCAGTGGTGGCTCCTGAAAAGGCATGGGTTAGGATTACGAAGAATGAAGAGGTGTTCTTCGCAGGGTTCATGAAGCCTGAACCATGGGTGGCTTTCACGTACAAGTTCCTGGAAGGAGGGGTTTACAAGTTAGCGGTCAAGGCGTACATTGAGGGAGAAGAAGTCTCGTTCACGCACGAAGTGGAGGTCGCTGAAGGGGAGCCCTCGCAAAGTCTCGGTGGCGGCGCGAATTCCCTTGCAGCCTTCTTGTTCGCCTCCCTAGCAATAGCGGCGCGCCTGGCTTACGAGTTTCTCAGTCCACTGTGAATAACTCGTTGCTCTTAACCTTTAACAAGCCAAGCATCGCCCCGCAGTCCAGCCATCCGTGGGCGTAGTTCAGAGCTGCGAAGGCGGTCACCCAATCCCCCTTCTCCTTGAAGTGCAACGCGTCAGAGTAGTAGCGCTCCGCCATGTCAAGTATTGTCTCCGCGCCGCCCGCCTTGCAGGATTTTCTCGCCTCTTCCAGCGCCGCCTTTGTAACTGAGAAGTACTTCTCCAGCCTTTCACGAGTTACAGTGTTTTCCACCAGAACCGGTTTTTATCAGAAAGATTTAAAACTTCCGCTTGAAAAAGGTTTCTGCGTGAAGCGGCTAGGAGGGCAGGCAGTCATTGAAGGAGTTATGATTAGGAGTCCTGAAGGGTTCGTCGTGGTGGTGAGGGGTCCTGACGGGCGTTTGAAGTCTTTAAGAAAGCGTTTCAACTCCGCCACTAGGAATGGTTTTTGGAGCAAGCCCTTCCTCAGAGGGGTTGCTGCTTTATGGGAGACTTTCTACTTAGGAGCTAAGGCGTTGTCCTGGTCCTCTCGAGTAGCGACTGGGGAGGGGAAGGGGGATTCTTCAAAGGCGGAGCTCGTTTTAACCGTGGCTTTCTCCTTGCTGATAGTGTTAGCGGTGTTCAAGTTCCTACCCTTGCTGTTAGCAAACTCTGTGAGGACTAGGAGCGCGGTGGCGTTCAACATGTTAGAGGGATTGGTGAAGGCGTCCATCCTTGTGGCTTACCTCTGGGCGTTCTCCTTCTTGAAAGATGTGAGGAGGACTTACCAGTACCACGGCGCTGAGCACAAAGCCATAAGGTGCTACGAGGCAGGGAAGCCCTTAACGGTAGGGAACGTTCAAGCATTCCCAAAGGAGCACCCCAGGTGCGGGACGAGCTTCGCGTTGCTAGTCGTATTGGTCAGCGTGTTCTTCTACGTTTTCATACCTTTAGGCATGCAGTTCTGGGAGAAGTACTTGTTAAGGGTGGCGTTGCTCCCTGTAATTGCTGGAGCGTCTTACGAGTTGGTGAGGCTGAGCGGGGGGAAGGGATTTCCTGGAAGGGTTTTGGCGTGGCCAGGAGCGTTGCTTCAGAGAATAACCACTGCTGAACCCGAGGACGACATGGTGAGGGTGGCTATAAATGCTGTGAGGATGGCAACGCGGAAAAACAAAAAAAATTTAAACAAGTAACCATTTCTTAGTGGTGTGGAAGTTGAGGATTTGTTAGAACTTGCCAGCGAGGCGTGGAAAGAAGCAGAGTCCTTCCTATTGAAGAACTACGCTGTGCGCCAAGCATTCCTACAATGCTTTGCAGAAGTCACACAGCCAGAAGGGGTGCGAGTGACGGTTAAGGGGGGGAAGAGGATACTCCTCGCCCCTCACAGGGAGGGAAACGCGGTGGAAGTGGGGGTTGCACGCATCCCTTTCTACGAGTTAGAGAACAACTTTTTGAAGAATCACTCGCGGCTAGAACTACACTTCACGCAGGGGAAGGACTTAATGGCTGAGCCGTTAAAAGCCGTTGAGTTGTACGGCGTGAACGGGGACCTTCCAGAATCAGTGGTTGTTCTAAGCGTGGAGAAAGGGTTAGAAACATTGATAGGCGCCTACGTCCCTGAAAAGATGGTGGAGAACGAGGTGTTGGAGAGGAACGGTTTCTTCAGGCACCTCTTGGAGGACGCGTTGGGAAGGACTCACCTCTACGCGTCAAGGAACTTTAACGATTTGAAGAGGAAAGGCTTGTTAGAGGGAGAAGCCAAGACCCGCCTAGTCCTGAGAGGAGGGTCTTACGAGGAGTGCAGAGACGCTTTCCACAAGTACTTCTCCGCAAGGGTTGGAAACCACAAAACATTTATATGAGTAACCACGCTCAAGTGAGGATGGGTTTAGCGAAGCTTTTAGGTTTGGAAGGCTCGCTCGAATTCCTCTCAGAGTTGAGAGCTGAAAGGTTTGCCGAAGTGACGACTAACAGCCTTCAGAAATACGCGTTTCTAGAAGCGATGAAGAAAAGCTTTAAAGAATTAACCGTTCCTGACAAGACGGAGAAGTACGTCATACCAGCGGATAACGTGGCTGGAGAGGTTTACGTGGAGTCAGGTTTTTACAGGGATGAATCCGTGCCAGGAATAGGGATAGGGCTGGTGATACTTCCCTCCTACGTTAACATGCCCGGAGGGAAAGAGTTAAACGGCTACGTCGGAGAGCTCCACTTCACCACCAAAAAACTGCACCGCGGCTTGGAGAAAGCCTTGGAGAGCTACAAGCTCGGGAATGATTACTTAACGGACAAGATTGGCGGGGAGAAAACCTTGCCCGAATCATTCATGGTGTTCCAAGCCCCGTTGTTCCTCTTCAGGAACGCTTCTAGAGAGGAAGAGTTCGAGGTAAAGGTGACGCCGTACATACCTCCACGCGAGTTATCAAGGATTTCTTCCGGTGAAGAGGAAGCGTTGAGGGAAGCGTTGGAGGAAGCATTGGAGAAAGTGTTTAAGAACACGGTGAGGGCTGCGAAGTTCTTGAAAGAAATGTCTCTTTCCAGGAAGAAAAGGTTTGAAGTTGGGAGGTTGAGCCTTCCCCCGAACCCTTTAAGCAAGGAATGGGTTTCTGAATACCGTTCCTGCGTAGAGTCTTACTTGTTATTGCAGAGGCCTGCTCAAGAGATACTCAGGTAAGGATTGCCGAGACCCACACCACCCACTTTTTTAACGCGGCGAAGCACTTTTTAAAAGAAGCGTTAACTCACCTCTTCCGCAAAAGTTTTTCCAAGTTCCTCCTCAAGTCCTCGTGAGTCGCTATCTTCTCAGGGCTCCACTCGTCCACTTTGCGTTGGAGCCTTTGAAAAGACTCCTTCCTCGTCAAGGCTTTGAACTGGGTGACTAGGAGCAGCACTTTCTCTGACAACTCCTCCAACTCTCTCCCGAGAAGCTCCGCCCTCTCCTTAAACGATTCCTGCTCGGACGCGAACTCATTCCTAAAAGCGTTCACGGCTTGCGCCTTGGCTTCAAAGGCTTCGGCTGATTCAGCCATGCCTTCCTCCAAGCTGGAAACTCTTCTAGCAATGCTTTCAATGTAGGAGTGAAGGTCTGAAAAGTCTAAGTCAAAGCTCACGGCAAGTAAAACGAATAAACAGTTTTAAAAACCTTTCTTTTCTTTCTCTGATAAATAAACACTAAACAT
>CAZTPT010000039.1:0-6957 GCA_964615705.1 uncultured Methanosarcinales archaeon | reverse complement strand
TGAATTCTGTGGCTCTTTTTGATTTGTTCCCTCAAACACCTCACTTAGAAGCAGTTGTAGAATTAGTGAGAAAATAATAGCGAGGGGTGGATTTGAACCACCGACCTCCGGGTTATGAGCCCGACGGGCACTCCTGGCTGCCCCACCCCGCTGCTGCCTCCTCGGAACCGCTTCTTTTTTTTAAACCTTGCGATATTTTTTTACCATACACATTTAAAAACCTTGTCCTTCACTCCTACCCTAGTGGTTGGAATGGACGAGAAAGTGCTTGTTGTGAGCAAGTTGCTCCGCTCGCTTAAGGAAGAGCAAGGCTCAGTAATACTTGTGAAGGACTTGAAAGACCTCGCCTCCCAAGAAGGAGTTTCGGGTGAAGAAGTGGAGCACGCCTTGCAAAGACTCTCAGAGGACGGGTTTATTAAGAGGATAGACGAGGACTCGGTCCAGTTCTGGTGAGTGGTTCGACGAGGCGTTAAGAACCTTCGCCTCTTTTCTACCAGGTTTAATGCTTTACGCAATAGTGATGTTCAACTTTGCCATGGGGGACTCACCGCCGCCCCGCGCAGTGCAGGAAGCCGTATAGTTGCCAGGCCCGGGATAAGCGTGCCACACGTTGTTCTCAGAGTGGGAGAGTTGCTGGCTTCCATCACCGAAGACAAAGTCGTACGAGCTAGGCTGGAATCCTACAGCAACGCATACAAGAACGGTGTTGTTCCCTTGCGGGAACCACTTCTGCTGCTTCAACGCCGCGGAGGAGTTCGCCTCTGGCTGGCAGAACTCGTCGCAACCATCCCCTCCGAAGAGGTTGCCGTCATCGCAACTCTCGCCTTCCTCAACAACGTTGTTGCCGCAGACAGAACAAACCCCTCCTTCATCCACGTAGCCGTCGCAATCATCATCCGCCCCATTGCACTCCTCGCTTGCAGACGGGTTGATGGAGGCGTTGCCGTCCGCGCAATCCTCCAAGCCGCAAGCCCCTCCCTCAACAGAGTAAGAATCGTTGTCCTTGTCCGTGCACTGAGGAACCCCTCCGAGGCATACAGGGTAAGGCGTTGAGGCAGCGTAGCCTTCGTCGTCTATGCATGTTTTGCCTATGCAGATTTCTATGTTGGTTGGTCCTCCTTGGTTGTACATTTCGAAGAATCCTTTTTTGTCGCAGGCGAGTATTGTTTTGTTGTTGCAGGTTATGGAGCGGCATCCGTTGAACGAGTCCGACGTGATGTTGCCTGAACAAGTTGCTGGGAGAGTTTTTGCAGAGTTGTAACAAACAACAGCTCTTGACTTGACTTCGCCAGGACTGACGTTGACCCCTGGGTGGGGGGTGACGTTGTTCATCCTCGCGTCAATGTACGCGATGAACTCTAAAGCGGTCGCCACCATCTCGTTGGTGGTTTCTGTGTACTCGTAAGAATTCACGTCATCCGCGTAGTTGAAAACCTTGTCATACTCTCCCCCGTCGTCAACGTCGAACGGCCCGTTAATCCACCCAGGGATGTAAGACAATCCGTTGTTGTAAGACTGGTTCTCCTTGAACAGCTTTATCCGTGTTTCGTTCTGGTAACCGTTGCCCAACGCTCCGAGTTCCACCCCTAAGATGTTGAAGCGGCCGTCAAGGTAAAAGTAGTCAGAGCCGTTAAAGAATTGCAACCCGGTGCCGCGCACTCCTAGAATAGGGTTTTTGAAAGCGCCGGACTGGTCAACGCCCATGCTTACTAAGAGTCGGGTGTGCTGGGCTGCGGGGAAATCCCCTATCCCAAATATGAAACTCATGCTTTTAACAGGCGCGCCGAGGTGTACTCCTTGTTGCACGCTGTTCATCCCCGTCAACCAGGCGAGCTGGCTTTCAGAAATGACAGGGATGAACGCCTCGCCTGCGCCGAGGTAGACGCTCTTCTCCGCTAGGACTCCTTCTGTGAGGATGAACCTGCTGTTAGAAAACCTTATGGAAGGGTCTAATTGGTATACACGCTCAGCGTTCTGAGACACGGACAAAGCACCCCTGTCCTTCCAGTCATAGTACATCTTGCCGCGGAATATGTCGAGAGGGTTCGAGGGTAGGGTGTAAGGCAACGCGGCGAGGGCGATGTCTTCCTCGTGCTCTATGTAAAACTGCCAGTAATACTCCCTGCCCCTCGTCCTGTCAGAAATCAAGGTGGCTGGAACTGAGTCTCGCAACGCGTGCGCTAGCTTCAAATAAGAAGCGTTGTTCGTAGCGTCGAATAAGAGGAAGAGGGACGCGCCGTAGAGCGCGGCGTCATCACCCCCATCGACGAAAGAGTATTCCTCGCGGAGATACTTCTCGGTGGCTATTGCTCTCCCAAGGTAGTGCGAAGCCTCTTCCGCGTCTACGTCCTGGATTGCTGGGAGCGCCAGCAAGAATGCGAGGAGCGCTTCAGCAGTGGACTCCCTAGAGCTTTCCTCTTGAAACACCATGCAAGGATTCTGACCCTTCAAGCCGCCTGCGGAGAGATTGATGTTATTAAAGCAGCCGAACTCGTAACCCCAGCCACGACTCACCCCGAAGCCGACATCGTTGAAAGCCAACCCTTTGCGTTCATCGTTGTACTCTACGTCCAGACAAACCTCGCTCTCCTGACACTTGTACACCCGGGCCGCGCGCGCAACGCACTCATCCCAATCACTGGAATTATCATCAGCGCCGCACAGGCTTGACACCGGGACAACTTCGAGGAGCGTTGGAGGATTGTTAGGGATGTAAACCTCCAGGCTTGTCAAGTTGTTAGGACCCGGCGTGAACGCGTTCTTTATCTTCACAGCAGTAGTAACGCGGAAACCGTTAGGGTCAGCGCTTAGTTGGACTCCTTGTAAGGCGCGGAGGTAACGCGCGAGGCGAAGGATGTGTTCTGCGAGGTCGCCTCCCCCGTACTCGGTGTAATCCTTTAAGTCGCTCTGGAACAAAGAAGGATTCCTTCGGTAAGCAGAGCCGAGGCGCATAAGCGTGAACGCTGCTTGATGGCTTTCAAGAATGAACGAGCCGTCAGCCATGTAGGGGAATGAAGGGGCGAGGTCGCTGTTCAAGTCGCCGTGGAAGGAAGAGTTCTGCTGAGAAGTGGCGTCGAAGTAGGATAGGAATAAAGGAATTCTTGCGTTGTAAACCTCGTCTGAAATGGTGAACTCAGTGCTTGAATCGTTGTTTATGACGAAGCGATAAGTTCCAGGAATCTTGTAATCAGTGAAGTCCGCTACGAGGCATCTCTGGCCCCCCTGACAAGTAACTGGAGAACCCTCGTTGTCAACAGGCGAGGCGAGCTGGAAAGTAGCCGCTGTCCTCTCACCTTCCTTGAGAGTCACGATTCCATCGGTGGAGTTAGTGTAGTAAATAACTCTCTTCTCGCCCTCACTGTGGTAGCCGAAGCCAGAAACCGCGAGGTGCGCCTGGGAGAGGGGCGCGAGTAGTATTAGAATGAGTAACGGCAACCCTTTTCTCATAATGCTTCATCTCGAGCAATGATTCAAACCAATCCGCAAAACTCGTGGTTTGAGCAGAATTCAAGCAGAAACGCCTGTTAAGACGCTTGCCCCAACTCCGCACATAGCAATGCAAACTCCTTTAAATACCTATGCTATGCAAGCGCTGACTTTCTTGGTTTAGAACAAGAGCTGGCGCTAAAGCAATACTTTCTCCTTGCGCGAGGCAATGCTTTATAAAAAATGATTTGTTGCTTTTCCCAGATGAAGCGCTCTCATAAGTTGTTCAAAGGCTTGAAGGTCAGGATCCACTCCTCCTGGTTCTTGGTGTTCCTCCTCTTCGCGTGGCTGCTGCAACAACACTTCTCCACCCGGACGAGTTACAACGCGTGGGTGCTCGGCTTCTCAGCTTCGCTGTTCTTATTCCTCTCAGTGCTGGCGCACGAGTTAAGCCACTCCCTAGTTGCCAGGAGGAAAGGGTTAAAGGTGAGCGGCATCACCTTGTTCTTCTTCGGAGGAGTGTCCGTGGCTTCTGAGAGGAATCTCTCCGCTGAGAAAGAGTTAAGGATAGCCCTTGCGGGGCCGCTCGCCAGCTTAGCCCTCGGAGGGGTTTTCTTCCTCGCGAGCATGGTGGCTCCTTTCCAACCCTTGTACGAGTTAACCAATTACTTGTTCAGGATGAACGTGGCTCTGGCGGTGTTCAACCTCCTCCCAGGGTACCCCTTGGACGGGGGGAGGGTTTTGAGGGCGTTGATGTGGAAGCGCTACGGCTTGTTAAAAGCCACTCAGAAAGCGTCACGCGCAGGGCAAGGAGTCGCGGCGCTCCTAATAGCAACAGGGTTAGTCACTATTCAGAGCAACGGGTGGTGGATAGCCCTCATCGGCTTGTTCCTGTACTCCTTGGCGAAGGTCTCGCTTGACCAGGCAAGGGTTGAGGAAACTCTCTCCGGGAAGAAGTTGAGGGACTTCTTGAAGACCAACATAGAGGAAGTCTCATTAGACGACACCGTGGAGAGCTTGGCAGAAGCATTGCTGGGAAGCGACAAATATTTCTACGCCGAGAACCACGAGGTGAAGTTGTTGAACTTCTCAGCCGTGGAGAAGCTGCCGCGCAAGGACTGGCCAGTCGTCAAGGTGCGGGAATTCGCTGTGAGCGTGAAGCCGTTAACCCTGAGAGACACTCCTCGCGCCGCGTTGAAGAAGATGGCCGCGCAACGCGTCAACATGCTCCCCGTTGTGAAGGGAGGCGAAGTGGTGGGAGTGGTTTTGGAGGAAGACCTCAGGAAGGGTTAGGCGCTGAATCGTTCAACGACTCGTTCCGCATCTCCTCCAGAACAGCCCTCAATGCTTCAGCGTTCTGAGCAGCCTTTTCATAACCGGGTTGGAGCTTCTCAGCTCTTTCAAACTCCTCAATCGCTTTCTCCAAGTAGCAGATGTTATTCCTCCTACAGTTCTCAGCTATGCTTATGGCTAAGTCGTAGTGATACATGGGGTTGCCCGGCCTGAACTTGGTGAGCAAAGTGAAGTGTTCAATCGCTTTCTCGTACCTGCCTTGCTTGAAGTAGAGCAAAGCGAGGTTCTTCCGCGCGGTTTCGTGACTCAAGTCAATCTCCAACACCTTTTTGAAGTAACCAACCGCTTTGTCCAAGTCTCCCTTCTCAGCGTAGTAAACTCCGAGGTTGTTCAAAGCGGTGACGTTCTCGGCTAGCTCTGCTTTTTCTCCCTGTCTGAGGAGGAGGACTGCCACCACTGCCACTACTGCGGCGGCGCCTAGGACTAGCAACGCCTTCTCTCCGCTCAGCTTGAACCTCTTCAAACCCTTCTTAGACTTCTTCCTCACCTCTCCGCACATCCAACCTCTGCTTTATAAACGTTTTGGTGCCTTGAGAGTTCTGCGTTGAGAAAGTGTTTAAACAAACGCCCGGGCTGGGATTCGAACCCAGGAGCCCCGAAGGGCCGGGATTAGCAGTCCCGTGCAATACCGCTATGCGACCCGGGCACTCCTCGGCTTGTAAAAGCAACGGTTTTAAATTACTTTCCCTTAGTGCAGCAAAAACAGTTATAAATAAGCGTTTCCAAAACCTCCACATGAGGCTCGCTCTTCCGCTCTTCACCTTTGTCCTTTTGCTCCCATTAACAGCTGCTGGCCCGTTGAACGCTTCCTCGCTGGCTTTAAGCGTTGACCTATCAAACATAATATACGTCAAGCCATTAACTAGCAATTACGAGTTGCGGGACTTGAAGGCATCCCTTTCTTGGGTTCCGAGGGCTACGTACAGGCAGGAGGCGAAGGTGTTCACAGAGCCCGGCGCGGAGCAGCAAGGAGACGAGTACTTGTTCCAGTGGAGGAGTCCGTGGGAAAAAGAATTAACGGTTAGGGTGAGTGGTTCTGTGAAGACGCGTTCCGACTACTTCAGAGTAACCAAGAACCCTTCCTTCCCTTTGAAGGGGTTGGACCCGTCGCTGGTTAAGTACTTGGACGAGCAGGAAATAATAGACTTCAACCCTGAAATAACCGCTTTGGCAAAGGAACTCGCGGCTGGGAGGAATGACTTGTACAGCGTGGTGTTAGCGGTGGCTGACTGGGTCAACACCAACGTGGATTACTCCTTGGAAACCTTAACCGCGGAAGCTTCCCAGAAGTCCTCTTGGGTGTTGAAGCACAGGAAAGGGGTTTGCGACGAGTTAACCTCTTTGTTCATATCCCTTGTGAGGAGCCTGGGAATTCCCGCGAGGTTCGTGTACGGCGTTTCCTACACAGACCTGGCGTCCTTTGACAAGCCATGGGGCCCTCATGGGTGGGCGGAGGTTTACTTCCCAGGGCAGGGCTGGGTTCCCTTTGACGTGACTTACGCGGAGTACGGCTACCTGGACGCTTCCCACGTTGAGATGGGTCACTCCTTGGACGCGGAGAGGCCGACTATGAGGTACTTCTGGAAGGGGAGGGATGTCAAGGTTTCTTCCGGGTTCCTAGACGTGGACGTGGACGTTGTTTCAGAAGGGAAAGCCGTGGCTCCGAGAGTTTTGCTAAGCGCGGAGCCAAGCGTTGACTTAGTGGGTTTTAACTCTTACAACTTAGTGGTGGCGGAGCTGGAAAACCTGGACAACTATTACAAGCCGGTAACCCTGACATTGTCCGCTCCGAGAGAGGTGGAGGTGTTCAACGCAAAGCAAACAGTTTTGCTAGGACCGAAGGGTTCCGCGAAGGCTGAGTGGCTTGTGAGAGTGAAGGGATTAGACGAGAGGTACAGGTACACCTTCCCCTTGACCGTTACAGGGAGCAAAGGGTTAAAGGTTAACACCTCTTTCAAGGCTAGTTCTAAAGGGGTGGTGTTGGAAGAAGCATTTTTCAAGCAGGGAGGGAACCATCACTCGTTGAAGTGCACCCCTCTTAACAAGACAGCCCGTCTCGGGGAACAAGTCAGCGTGGAGTGTAGCTTTCAAGGAGAGTTAGAGCTCTGCCTTGAAGAGTGCTACGGGAAGCGAAGCGCTCCTTACAAGTTCAAATTCACCCCTGAAAAGCCAGGCTTC
>CAZTPT010000038.1:0-7051 GCA_964615705.1 uncultured Methanosarcinales archaeon | reverse complement strand
TTGGGGAAGTGGTGGCTTACGACCCCTCTTCACCCTTCAACCACCCCATGCACCCAGAGAGGCCCGAGGCGGAGGCGCCGAAGACGGCTCCTAAGAAGAAGTCAGGCGGGATTAAGGAAGAAGAGGCGGAAGAAAAAACAAGGAGCGTTTCGGAGAAACCCCAAGAGGCTCAAGAGCAAATAACTCAAGAAGAGACGCCAACAGCAAAGGAGGCTGAAGCGTGAAACCGGGCAACAGGTGGGGGCTTGTGCACATATACTCCTCTTACAACAACACCATAATCCACTTGACAGACCTTAGCGGCTGCGAAACGATAGCTTTGTCCTCGGGGGGGCAAGTGGTTAAGAGCGACCGCTTAGAGTCCAGCCCCACCGCTGCAATGATGGCTGCTAAAAGGGTTGCAGAAGTTGCCAAGGACCACGGCATCACAGGAGTCCACGTGAGGGTTAGGGCTCCTGGAGGGCACAACGGACCCATGAATACCGGGCCAGGGGCTCAAGCAGCGATTAGGGCGTTGTCCAGGAGCGGTTTACGCATAGGATTGATAGAAGACGTCACCCCTGTCCCGCACGGGGGTTGCAGGAAGAAAGGCGGGAAGAGAGGGAGGCGCGTCTAGATGAAGCTGGAACTAGTGGAGAAGAAGGCCAACGCCTTGACGTTCACGGTCAAGGACAGTGACGAGGCGTACGTGAACGCTTTGAGGCGATACATGATGAACGAGGTTCCGGTCATGGCGATAGAGGACGTTGAGATAAGGAAGAACAGCTCCATAATGTACGACGAAGTGATTGCCCACAGGCTCGGATTGGTGCCTTTAAGCACAGACCTCAAATCTTACAACCTCCCCGAGGAGTGTAAGTGCAAAGGAGCTGGTTGCGCGCAGTGCAGCGTAACCCTCACGTTGAAAGCCAAGGCTGACAAGGAACCATTAACAATCTACGCCAAGCAGATAAAGTCCAAGGACCCCAAAGTGAAGCCAGTGTATCCTGACACGCCGTTGTTAAGGCTTCACCCAGGCCAAGAGTTCGAGTGCGAGATGAAGGCAGTGCTCGGAAAGGGGAGGGAGCACGCTAAGTGGAGCCCTTGCCTGGCGTGGTTCAAGCACTACCCGTACGTCACCGTTAAGAAGCAACCCGAGGACGCCGAAGCGATAGCTCAGGCATACCCGGGAGTGTTTGAGGTGAAGAAGGGCAAGCTGGTGTTGAACGAGAAGGAACTCTTAACCAAGGACTTGGTTGATGAAAAGGTTGAAGAGTTAAGCAAAGGAGTGGTGACTTACAAGGAGAAGAACGACTTCGTGTTTTTCGTAGAGTCCTGGGGGCAGCTACCTGTGGCGGAGTTAGTGGAGAAAGCGGTGGAGCTGCACGGCAAGGACTTGTCAACGTTGAAGAAGTTGTTAAAGGAGGTGAAGTCAAAGTAATGCGGGGGTGGCAGAGTGGTCAAATGCGCCAGCTTGAGGGGCTGGTCCCTTAGTGGGTGCGCGAGTTCGAATCTCGTCCCCCGCAGACGCTTCACCCCCTCTCACCGAATCCATCATGAACCAAATGATTAAAATGAAGCGAGTGAAGAACCCGGAATTGGAAAGGGTGATATCCGAGTTGAAGAAGTCTTCCATAGTTAACGGTGTGAGCGTGTGGAGGAAGGTGGCTGAGGACTTGTCCAAGCCTACTCGGAGGAAGAGGGTGGTTAACATTTACAGCATTGAAAGACACGCCAAGCCAGGAGAGATAGTCGTTGTTCCAGGAAAGGTGCTCGGCACAGGGGAATTAACGAAGAAAGTAGTGGTCGCGGCTTACACCTTTTCAAGCTCTGCTTATCAAAAGATAAAGGAGAAAGGGGATGCGTTGTCCTTGTTGGAACTTGTGAAGAAGAACCCGAAAGGGGAAAAGGTGAGGATACTGGGTTAAGATGATAGTGATAAACGCTGAGGGCAAGATCTTGGGAAGGCTTGCCGCGTTCGCGGCTAAGCAAGCCTTGCTCGGCGAGGAAGTAAGGGTTGTGAACTGTGAGAAAGCAGTGGTTACCGGGAGCCCTAAGCGAGTGTTGGAGGATTACAGGAGGAAGAGGGAGAGGGGCGTGCCGAGGAAGGGCCCTTTCTTCCCTAAGCAGTCGGACAGGTTGGTGAGGAGAACTATCAGGGGGATGCTCCCGTATAAGAAGCCGAGAGGCGCTGAAGCCTTCAAAAGGGTGATGTGTTACAAAGGAGTCCCTTTCGAGTTGGAAGGAAAACCCTTCACCGACGTCCCAGGAGCAGACGCGTCCAAGTTGAAGAACTTGAAATACTTAGAGGTTCAACGCATCTGCAAAGAATTAGGCGGTTCGTGAAAATGGCTAAGGAGAAAGTGATACACACAAGCGGAAAGCGTAAAAGAGCTGTTGCGAGAGCCACGCTCAAGCCCGGCTCAGGAGTCGTCAAGATTAACAACTTCTCCATTGACAATTACCAACCGGCGATGTACCGGATGAGGATTAGGGAGCCATTGATACTCGCAGGAGAAACTGCTTTCAAGGTGGACATCTCGGTCAACGTGAGAGGAGGGGGTTACAACAGCCAGGCAGACGCGGTGCGTCTCGCTATCTCCAGAGCGTTAGCGGCTTACAACCCCGAGTTGGAATCAGTGTTCAACGCTTACGACAGGCACTTATTAGTAGCCGATGTTAGGAGGAAGGAGCCCGCCAAGCCGAACAGGCACGGGCAGGCAAGGGCTAAGAGGCAGAAGAGTTACAGGTAAAGAAGGAGGCGCACAAATGATCATACCAATCAGGTGTTTCAGCTGCGGGAAACCAGTGGCTCACCTATACGAGAAGTACAAGGAGTTGTTGCAGAAAGGCACTTCTGAGAAAGACGCGCTTGACAAGGTAGGCCTGACAAGGTATTGTTGCAGGGCTTTGTTCCTAGGACACGTGGACTTGATAGACGAGGCGGTTCCTTTCAAGAAGAGCTGAACCCTTTTTGAAGCAAAAGGAAGAGGTGTAGGGGTGGCTAAGGCTGAGAGAGCAAACCTTCAACGGCTGCACGAGAAGTGGCAAGCGCGCTGGGAAGAAGCAGGAGCTTTCAAAGCGAGGGAGGACCCTTCCAAGAGGAAGTTCTACGTGCTGGAAATGTATCCTTACCCTAGCGGGAGCGGGTTGCACGTCGGCCACGCCAGGAATTACTGTATAGGAGACGTGTACGCCAGGTTCAAGCGCATGCAAGGCTTCAACGTCTTGTACCCCATGGGTTACGACTCCTTCGGATTGCCCGCTGAGAACGCGGCTATAAAGGCGAAGAGCCACCCCAAGGTGTTCACAGAAAAAGCAATTGCCAGGTTCAAGAAGCAGCAGCGAGAGTTAGGCCTCAGCTATGACTGGAGCAGGGTCATAGCTAGCCACACGCCTGAGTACTACAAGTGGGACCAATGGATATTCTTGAAGATGTACGAGAAAGGACTTGTTTACAAGAGGAAGAGCATAGTGAATTGGTGCCCGAAGTGCTGCACAGTGCTTGCGAACGAGCAGGTCCACGCAGGCAAGTGTTGGCGCCACGAAGACACCTCTGTCGAGGTTAAAGACTTGGAGCAATGGTTCTTCAAGATTACTGACTACGCAGAGGAGCTCCTCAAAGGCTTGGACGAGTTGAAGGATTGGCCTGAAGACGTAAAGATTATGCAGAGGAACTGGATGGGGCGCAGCGAGGGCACCGAGATAGAATTCCCGATACAGGGGAGTGAGAAGAAGATAACCGTATTCACCACCAGACCGGACACGTTCTTCGGAATAACCTTCTTAGTATACGCGCCTGAACACCCCGACGTGTTAGAGCTAGTCAAGGGAACTGGTAAGGAGGACGAGGTCAAGCGCTTCATAGAAAAAGTGGTTATAGAGGACCGATTCACCAGGACCGCTGAGGACAAGGAGAAGGAAGGCTTGTTCATAGGGAGGCACGCGTTAAACCCTGTAACCGGCGAGAAGATACCTATCTACATCGCTAACTTCGTTTTGTACGAGTACGGAACAGGAGCTATAATAGGCGTCCCTGCCCACGACCAGAGGGACTTCGAGTTCGCTAAGAAGTATGGAATCCCGTTAAAAGTAGTGATAAACCCGTCGCAGTACGAGTTAAACCCTGATAGGATGAGCAGGGCTTACGCAGGGGACGGCGTCATGACTAATTCCCCTGGCTTTAACGGCTTGCACAACAGAGAAGCCATGGAGGAGATAACCAAGTTCTTAGAGGAGCAAGGGGTGGGGAGGAAGGTTGTTAAGTACAAGTTGAGGGACTGGCTCATCTCAAGGCAGAGGTTCTGGGGCTGCCCAATCCCGATCGTTTACTGCGAGAAGTGCGGAGAAGTGCCCGTCCCCGAGTGCGAGCTCCCCGTGAAGCTTCCGGAGGACTTCAAGTTCACCAACGAGCAAGGCAATCCGTTAGAGCACTGCGAGGAGTTCGTGAACACCACTTGCCCGAGGTGCGAGGCTCCTGCGAAGCGAGAAACCGACACCATGGACACTTTCGTGGACAGTTCTTGGTACTTCCTCCGTTACTGCGACCCCAAGAACGAGGAGCTACCCTTCAACCCTGAGAAAGCCGATTACTGGATGCCTATAGACGTCTACATCGGAGGCAAGGAGCACGCCACCATGCACCTAATCTACTTCAGATTCTTCACAAAGTTCCTCCGAGACCTAGGATTGTTAAGAATTGACGAGCCAGCGCTCAAGCTATTCAACCAGGGCATGCTTCACAAGGGCGGAGTGGTTATGAGCAAGAGCAAAGGGAACGTGGTGACTCAGGAAGAAGTCGCTGAGAGGTACGGGATAGACACGTTGCGCTTCTTCTTATTATTCGTGGCCAGTCCGGAGAAGGACACTGACTGGGACGACAAAGGAGTTGCTGGTTCTTACAATTTCCTGAACAAGGTGCTGGACTTGTTTGACAAGGAAATAGTGAGTGAAGAGATAGCCTTGCAGGAGAGCAAGCGCCACAAAGCGATAAAGGAAGTCACTGAATACATCGAGGCCTTCAAGTACAACTTGGCCTTGATATCAATAATGGAGTACGCCAACTTCTTGAGCAAGCAGGAAAAACTCTCAAGAGCAGCAGCTGAAACCTTGCTCTTATTGCTGGCTCCTTTCACCCCTCACCTCGCGGAGGAGTTATGGGAGCGACTAGGGAACGAGGGATTTATATCCCTCGCTGAGTGGCCGGTCTTCGACCCGTCCAGGATAGACCTCAGAGCAGAAGCGGCTGAGAAACTTGTGGAAACAGTTAGGAGGGACGTGAAGCAAGTGTTGAAGCTGACCGGGATGACCAAGCCTAAGAAGATAACCTTGTTCGTGGCTGAGGAGTGGAAGCACGTCTTCGCGGCGCGGCTTAAAAAGTTGATGGAAGAGAACAGGAACGTGGGCTTCTTGATAAAAGAGTTGTTGAAAGAACCCTCCTTGAAGGGGCGCGCAGACTTCATTAAGAAGAACACGCCCTTCCTGGTCAGGAATCCTAAGAGGCTTCCAGAAGCAGTTCTGGGGGAGAGGGAAGAGTTTGAAGCTCTGAGCGCTGCGAGGGAGTCTTTAAAGAAAGAATTCTCTTGCGTAGTGGAGGTGGTGCGGGAGTCAGAAGCAGAGGAGGAGAAGGCTCGGAAGGCTTTCCCGGGCAAGCCCTCAATCCTAATCGTTTAAGGATGAGTCCTCCTCCTTATTATCGCTCTTTGAAGCTTCCTCGCCATTAACTTGTGAGAAAACCTTTTCCTCAGCACTTCTAAGTTCTTGTTAACCCAC
This sequence comes from uncultured Methanosarcinales archaeon, assembly GCA_964615705.1. Lineage (GTDB taxonomy): Archaea > Nanobdellota > Nanobdellia > Woesearchaeales > CAYNLP01 > CAZTPT01. Next base: position 1,300 of record CAZTPT010000038.1, on the reverse strand, counting down.
TCCTTCCTCAACTTTTCGTTCAACACAACCTTTAACGTCTTCTTCAACGCGGAGGGGTCTGCTTTGAACTCTTCCAACGCCACCACTCTCAACCCCTTCCTCGCAATATCCTTTTTGAACACTGGATAAGTGTAAACCACTGTTACCAACCCAGCGGCTAACACTTCCAACAAGTTGTTCCCGAAGCCTTCAATCTCGCTGAGGTAAGTGCTTATCCCTCCCAGCTTTGCGAATATTAATGGGAATTCTTCAAACGTGATGCTTGACTCGAAGTCCTCCCCGAACACGAGGAAGAAGTTCTCCTCTCCGTTCTCTTTCTTGAGCTCCCTCCACTTCTTCACCAAGAGATTCTTGTAAGAAGCGTCTTCGTCTCCGCTGTGGCCTGAGATGAAGAAGAAGAACGCCTTGTAACCATGCCTCTTCAACAACTTGAACAATTCAAAGCAGTACTCCAAAGCGAACTCTATCCTCTTCCTTGGAACTATCCTTGTGTGTTGCAAGCAGAAAAACGCGTCTTTCAACCTTAACCCTTTCCTTCTCAAAACCTTCAACACGTTGAACTCTTCCAAGAACTTCTTAACCCAGAACTCGTACTCCTCTCTCTCTAAGTCATGGTACGAGTTGATAACTATGTCTGCGGTGTTGTAAATGACGTCGTGGTTCCTCAAAACGTTTTCCAACATGCCCGGCGACTCCTCTTCCAACCTGGCGAAGTAGGACTGCGCAACTCCGAGTTGTAAGCTGTTTATGAACACGATGTACTCCACGTGCCTCCCCGGAACTCCTTGTAACAAGTACCTTTCCACGTCCGGGGCGGGGTTTTGGAACCTCGGTCTTTCTAGGTGGGAGTCGTGCCACCACAACACGTACTTGGGAGTGGTTTTCCCCTTGCTCAACACTTCCTCGTAAAACTTGGAAACCCCTAATGATAATAAGAAGTTTACAGGGTGGGCTGAGTTGTGAACTATCAAGACGTCTAAATCGTTATTCTCGTAGAACTCCTTAACAGCTTCCTTAGCGTTGTTAACGGCTTTCTCTACTAATCCTTCAAACCCTTGGAAGCCTTTCTCGAAGTTCCTCAGCATTAACTGGTTAATCTTGTGCTTGTGCCACAGTATTCTTCTCTGCGTCAAGTTTTGAACCCTCTTCTTAGCCTTGCCCACTAAGTAGTATATGTTCCGCCTCGGAATCCCGAGGTAATCAGTCATTACCTGCTCCACTTGGCGCATCACTATAGAGACGCCGTCGCTGAAGCCTAGCTGGGAGTGGATAACCCCGTACTTCAAGAAAGGGATGTCTC
>CAZTPT010000037.1:0-7251 GCA_964615705.1 uncultured Methanosarcinales archaeon | reverse complement strand
ATCAACCCTATAAACTACTCTATTTACGCAAACAACTTGTCCCCCGAACAACTAGCAGCCCCTTTGCTGTTAGCAGCAGTGCTTGAAATCATGAGAGGTGTGAAGAGGCCTGTGCTGCTCTCAACCATGATAATCGCTTTAAGCCTCACTCACAACTCTGTGCTCTTCCTAATAACAGGGCTGGCAACCTTCCTCCTAGCCGCCAAGGCTGAAGGGGTTAAGATTACCAAGAAACAGCTAGAAACAATCCTGTTCGCCACGTTTATAGGGTTCTGGGCGTTGCTCCTCAGCAACCGTCAAGCCCTCCTAAGGGAAGGGTTAGGCGCGTTCAGCAAGCAGTTGCCCTTTGAATTCTTCACCCTTCAAGTGGAGAACGCTTCCTTGCTCAACGTAGCATCACTAATAGGTCCCGCGCCCCTAGTGCTAGGAAGCATAGCCATATACGCAGCGGTTTTCAGAGAGAACAACAAGAACTCCTTGCTCTTGCTAAGCATCACCCTCCCTTTGCTAGCAGCACTGCCCTTAAAGCTCATACCCTTAAAGACAGGGGTGTTCTACGTCAGCAACTTGTTAGCAGTCCTAGCAGCGAAGGGAGCGGGATTGATACAAGAATACCTCTCCAAGACTAAGGTTGTGAAGACGGGGTGGAGGATAGCCACTCTTTGCATCGCTTTACTAGTCGCTGCTTCAATGGTTAGGTTACAAGATGTTGTAAAGGAGAAGTCTGAAAACACTCCTTTAAAAGAAGAAGTGAATGCTTTGAAGTGGTTGAGGGGGGAGGAAGGAAGAGTATTAGCAGCGCCTTTCAAGGAGGGCTCGTTAACCGCTTACTTCTCAGGGAAGGAAAACCTTGCAGACCCATCCTACAACCCACCCTCCTCCAAGGAGAGGTTGAAAGACTTGAAAAGGATTTACACGTCTAGGTTGGAGTCAGAAGCGTTCAGGATACTCCGAAAATACGACGTGAACTACATCCTGTTAAGCCCTCGGACGTTAAAAGAGTACGGCCAAAGCGACCTCTACTACGTTAATAATTCTTGTTTTGACAAGGTTTACGAGGAGGGGAGGGTGAAGATTTACAAGTTCCTCTGCAAAGGAGGTGCTGTTTGAAAGGGCTGAAGACTTACGAGAAGGTATTGATAGCGTCGCTGCTCCTAACAACAGTGTTGTCCTTGATAGTGCCTTTAACGAGGACTCTTAAGGAATACCCCTCCCCTCCTCTAGGGGAGTCCTACTTGAACTTGAGGATGGCAGGAGAGATAGCCAAAAACAGTAAGTTAGAAGAAGACCCTCTTCAAGGAAGACCCTTAAACCCATCGCCTTATCAATACTTATTATCACTCATCGGAGCGCCCTCCTCGTCTAGAGGAGTTGCTTTACTAACAACTATCAACTTGTTAGCATCCCTTGCAACCTTGCTCTACCTCTACCGCTTAACACGGTTGTTCTCCTCCAAGGAAAGCGCTGCGTTCGCCGCGTTAGTTTACTCGCTGTCACCCTTAACTCTGCTGGCAAGCGTCACCTTTACCAACCTCGCGTTGATAGGTTTATTATTCGCCTCAGCCACTTACTATTTCGCGAGAAAGGATAGAAAGTACGTGGCGCCTGGCTTTTTGCTAAGCGTGATGAGCTTGGAAGCCGCGGCGGCATGGGTTTTCTTGTCAGCCTTGATGTCACAGGCGCGTGAAGCGTCTTTTAAGAAGGCGTGGCGAAGCTTTTACCCTGCCTTCACAGTCGCAGCAACCGGGTGGTTGGTTCGAGGAGTTTTGTTAGGCTTTAACCCTGCTCTCGTGGTTAGAGGGGGTCTAGGCATTCAAGGATTAATCACTGACCTTGGAAGCCGTGAAGGATTCTCCTTCTTCGCAGCGTTACTAGCAGTCACTGCTTTCTTCGCTTATTGGGACTCGCTAGGGTTAAAGTCAGTAGCTCCTCTCGCGACACTTGTACTGGCAGCGATAATTTCCTCCCCTGTCAAGCAAGTAACAAACCTAGTAATAAGCGCCTTGGGGGGTGCCGCGCTGGCGTATCTTTACAAGAAGAGGTGGGAGTTGCCTGACTTGAAAGACCTCACGATAATGGCGGTACTGGCAGGATTGCTCTTCTCATCCCTATCATTCGCCCATAGATTAACCGTTTCAGAGCCAGAACTCGCGACTCAGAAAGTTCTAGAATCTCTCAAACAAGAGGAACAAGGTGTTGTTTTCAACACTCCCCGAGACGGGTTCTTCGTGGAATACTTCGCGAACAAGCAGGCATTCCTAGACGATCAGTCCCCTCTCTATGCGGACTATGAGAAAAGGGAGGAAGCGCTGAATCGCTTGCTTTCTTCCAGGGATGCCGGGTTAACCAAAAGCGTTATGAGCAGGGAAGGAATAAAGTACGTTTACGTGAGCGACTCTTCCTCTGATTTGTTCAAGAACTTGTTATTCGTGATGAGGGCTAGCGAAAACTATATTAAGATAGCTGGTTTTAAAGAGAAAGAGGTCTGGCTTTACATCCCCAGCGAGGCAAGGTGAAAGCTTAATGGTAAACTTCGGCGACTTGTTGATATACGTGACTAGCTTGTTCGGGATTTACACATCTATATTCTTCATAATAACCATTAACGACAATAGGAAGAAGATGAAGAAGAGGAAGGCTTTGCGCACCTATCCAAAGGTGTGCATCATCGTCCCCTGCTTCAACGAGGAGAAAACCGTTGCCAAGACTATTAAGTCGTTGTTAAGGTTGGACTATCCAAAGAACAAGTTGGAAATAATAGTGGTAGACGACGGCTCAACTGACAACACTTTCAAGGTCGCTAGCGAGTTCAAAGAGAAAGGAGTAAAGGTTTACCGAAAGGAGAATGGGGGTAAATACACCGCTTTGAACTACGCTTTGGATAAAACAGACGCTGAGATAGTAGGCGCCTTGGATGCGGACTCCTTCGTGCACCCTAAGGCGTTGAAGAGGATGCTTCCCTACTTTGAAGAGGAAGAGGTTGTAAGCGTCACTCCGAGCATGAAGATTTACAAGCCGAGGAACTGGTTGCAAACCATCCAGATGATGGAGTACTTGATAGGAATCTTCCTGAGAAAGGTCTTCGCCTTCCTAGGCAGCATCCACGTCACCCCCGGACCTTTCACACTTTACAAGAAGGAGTTCTTCGAGAAACATGGAAAGTACAGAGAGGCGTACCTGACAGAGGACATAGAGATAGCTCTCAGGATTCAGTCATTAAACTATCACATAGAGAACGCTCCTGACGCCTACGTATACACCATAGGCCCTGACACCTTTAAAGGGTTGTACAAGCAAAGGATTCGCTGGTATTACGGCTTCACCCAGAACGTTCTCGACTACAAGAAGTTGTTCAGCGCCAAGCACGGGAACCTGGGATTGTTCATATTGCCAGCTTCTTTCTTCTCAGTCTTCCTAGTTATAACGACCTTGTTCTACACAATTTACAAGTTCCTGGAAGACTTGTGGAAGCGCTATGTATTCTTCAAAGCAATAAACTTCGACTTGAAAGGGATTTTAGAGTTCAGGTTTGACCCTTTCTTCATAAACACTAACAGCACCATGATGCTCTCCCTCTTAGCGTTAGGGATAAGTATTGGCTTGTTGCTACTGGCTAAAAGAGTTGCCAACGAGAAGAAGAGCATAAAGTATTCCTACCTGGTCTATGTTCTCTGCTACTGGTTTCTCTTCGGGTTCTGGTGGCTCATGGCTTTTTACCACAAGTTGGCAGGGAAGAAAACACAGTGGGGTCACAAGTCTTTAAAGAAATAAAAAATGAGGAGGAGTAACAAGCACAAAGAGGTGGACAAGACGAAGTACTTGCTAGCATTAACCCTCACAATAATAGTGTTCTCCTCAGGAGTTTTGCTCGGGACTAAATTGAACTCTAAAAAGTTTGAGAGGCTTGGAGAGATAGAGAACTCTATAAAGCTCCAAACCCTTGGAGCAGAGTTGCAATACCAGATAATAATAACCAATCCTTGCCAATTCATCAACTCCACCCCCCTAACAGAGGAGTTGTACGAGTTAGCAGAGAAGCTCAGCTACCTTGAAAGCGACTTCGGAGAAGACGACCCCAGGGTTTTGTCGTTGAAGGAACAATACTCCTTGCTGGAATTGAAGCACTGGTTGTTCATAGAGAGGACTAACAAAGAGTGCGGTAGAAACCTTTTGCCAGTTCTTTACTTCTACTCCAACAAAGGGGATTGCCCGAAGTGCGAGGAGCAAGGGTACATCTTAACCTATATAAGGAAGAAGTACTCGAACGTGAGGGTTTACAGCTTTGACATAAACATAGACAACCCCGCATTGAACACTGTTAAGAAGATTTACGACATAGAATACGCTCCTAGCATCATAGTGAAGAGCACGGTTTACCCTCAATTCATGCCTTTGAAGAGCTTGGAAAACATATTCTCAGCCCTATCTAACCTTAACAACATCTCCGATGGTGAGGCTTCCTAAACCCTTCTTGGTAGGAATGCTCGGCTCGTCCCCGTATTCTTCCACAAGCTTAATCCTTAAAGCTTTCTCAAGACGCCTAGTAACCTCAAGGTCGGGCTCCAAGTGGCCGGTCTCGTATTGGTGGATGACGCTCTCCTTCACCCCTACAAGCTTTGCGAGTTCTCCTTGCTTCAAGCCAGAGGACTCCCTCTTCCTCTTTATCAATGAGGGGTAATCCTTCTTGATGAGCAACAAGGGCTCCTCTTTCGCCTTGGGCTCGGAGCGCTTCTTCAAAATCCTTGCCGGCTCTGGCGGTTTAGGCTTGCCAACCACTCTTCCGTAAGAGCTGCAATCCCTGCACACCAATAGCTTAGCCCCCTCTATCAAAGCGTATACTAACTCTTTCTCGCTCCCGCACATCTCGCACCTCATAACGAAGCCCCCTCAGAGTTTTCAACACTTCTTGTATCAGTGTCTTAAATAGTTTTCCAAAAAAATCAGGTTTTTTCAAAGATGAAAACCCGCCTTTGCAAGTAACCAGTCCAAACCGTCTTCTCAGCGACCAAGGAAAATCCGTGCTTCTCAGCAGCAGGTTCAAGGCAGGAAGGGTTTTGAATGAGGAAGGCGGCCAGCCCCTTATCTGAAAGGCAGTAGCTTAACTGGTAGAACAACTCGTCCATAATCCTTAACGCTTTAGACTCTTTCAAATGCTTGGAGGGTTGGGGTGGCTTGGTAGCGACGCAGTCCACGCACCCATCCTCCAAAACAGTGTCCAACGCGTCTAATGGCAGCTTGGAGAAGTGAATCCAATCGCTAACGCCCGCTATTAAAGCGTTGTTCTTGCAATACTTAACGTTTCTCAGAGAATCGTCAAAGCAGTGAATAAGCCGTTCCCTTTCTCCCCTAAGTGGTTCAACGAGAGGCATCTTTGCTTGGAACACAGATTGGAAGGGGAAACTCTCTTTGACCGGCTTCCCAGCAGAGTGAAGCGCCGCCTCAACACACACCTCTCCTGAACCGCTGAAAGGGTCCAACAAGGAAGAACCTCTCTTGAACCCTGCAAGCCTCGCCAAGGCGTAAGCAACGTTCCCCCTTATAGAGTTAGGGGTTTGAAAAACCTTGTACTCCCTCTTGGACAGCGGGCCTGACAAGTCAACTCCTAAGAACAAGTCTGTGGAAGAGGAGAAAGAGTGCAAGAACAGTCCTGGCTTGCCTAGAGAAACCTTCGCGTTCACGCCCTTCCTCGCCGCCTCCTCAACTATGAATGCCCCGAGCTCAGCGTTCAACGCGGACCCCTTATCGGATTCTACCTTGAACGAGAGCTTCTCAAGCAGGGAGAAGTCAAGGTTTTCCACCAATCCCTTGAAACCCTCGCCTTCGGAAGACCTCCCTGTCAGGAGCAAAACCCTTGACGCGGACCTCGCGTGAGCCGCCACTCTGAAGAGTTCCTCTAACGACTTCGCCTTGAAGAGGACGAAGCCGTCCCCTGTATAGGGGTTCCTGCTCGTTAATTCCCGCACTTCAAGAGCAGCGACTTCCTCCAAGCCTTTATTGGTGAGAACCGCTCCTTCCACTCCGCTCATAGAACTTACTTCAACCCCAGTTTTTTCAAGAGGACAGCGGCAGCGCCCTCCTCTTCCTCGCGCTTAAGGCTTTCAGAATACCTCGAACCTATTAGGAGGCTTGCCAACCTGTAAAACTCTTTTGAAGCCTTGGACTTAGGATGGGTTTTCACCACTGGCTTTTTAAGCTTCAAGGACAAAACCACTTTCTCATCGTGGGGGATGACGCTGATCACAGGGACGCCGAGGCGTTCTTCTATGTCTTTCACCTCTTCCTCGTAAGGAGTTTTCCCCTTCATATTCACAACCACCCCCACCACGTGCTTGCCAAGATCCCTCGCCACGTCCAAGCACTTTCTCGCCTCTGCCAACGAGGCGGGGTCAGGGGCTGTTACCACTAACACCTCGTCAGCCACTTGTAAAGGGATTATCGATTCCTCGCTGAACCCCGGCGCAGAGTCTATTATGACTAGGTCTGCGAATCCGTCAAGGTCCATCAAGGCATCCCTCAAGCCTTCATAGTCAGGCATCTTCAAGTGCTCCAACGTGCTGATGAGGGGAACAACTCTTAACCCGTCATGTTCTTGAACAACTTCTGAAGGGTGAATCTCTCCTCTTATAGAGTGGTGGAGGTCTCTGTCAAAGAAGCACTCCCCTAAGTGGATGTGTACGTGAGGCGTGGACAGGTTGGAGTCCGCTAGGATGACGTCCACCCCTCTCTCTCGCAAGCCTTGGGCTAGGTTGACGCAAAGAGTGGTTTTGCCAACACCGCCTTTACCGCTAGTAACGCATAGAAAGCGGGTGTGCTTGAACATCAACTCACCTCTCCTTCCTTGTACCTGGACATCACAAGTTCCTTCACGTATTCAAAAAAGTCTGTGAGGAAAGCGAAGTACTCTCCAAGGATGTCTATGTTTACCACTTCCTCCCTGCCATCCACCACTGTCCGCAGAGCTACTTGTCTCCGGTACTCGTTCTCCTTAACAGGCTTGCTCTTATAAATCTTTCTGAGCAACAAGTACAAGTCCATGTTGGCGTGTATCTTCTCATCCTCGTAGAGCTGTTTCACCAAGCCCACCCGCTCCCTCGGAGTGGAAGGAGTGTCTGAAACCAGCCCTTCATCCTTCTTAACCTTTAACAACGCTTCGACTAAGTCGTCGTAACACTCTATCAACCGGTTAATAACGTTTAACAACACATCCACGGTTCTAGTGTATTTCAAGCTGACGAACAACAAGTGTTCAGC
>CAZTPT010000036.1:0-7433 GCA_964615705.1 uncultured Methanosarcinales archaeon | reverse complement strand
ACTGGCTACTTGCCCAAGACTTACACCGAGCAAGAACAGGAATCGCTGCTGAGCCACCCACTCGTCAAGGAGAGGCTGGCGTTGGCGGAGAGCTTCTTCAACCAAGCATTCCTGTCAAGGGGTGCTCACGTAAACCTTTACTTGTACTTCGACGGCGAAAACCTATCCGTGAACAACTCGGACACTAACAGCGAAGCTGTGAGTTACGAGGCGCTGCGAGCAAGCCAAGGCGAGGACTGGGAAGCCTTGGGCAGGGTTGTAAGCTTCGTCCGGGAAAAGATGCAGCACCCCTTCGGCTACTTGAAGTGGAGGCTTAACGCTTCGGACCAAGCAGAGGGGGACGGCTTCAACGTCGCCCCTGACGCGGACCTCCGATTCTTGAAAGCGTTGATGATGGCTGAGCGGGGAGGTGTTAACTACTCCGAGTTGGTAGAGAACGTTTCCTCAGCGCTGGCAAGGGTGGGTGTCACGAGGGACGGCTACCTCGCTGCTTACGGGGGCTACGCGGGAAAGCCTTGGGTTTCTGAAGAGGCGTGGCTCTCCTACGCGGACCTCGCGGTTCTGGAAGAGTTAAGCCAGCGATTCAAAGGGGTGTGGGTAAACGTTTCTCGCAACGCGAAGAAAGCTTTCCTCAAAGCTCAAACCGTTAAAGGGTTGTACAACACCTTGCTCACAAAGGAGAGGGAGTACGGCTTGCTGGACAACAACGCTTACGGATTGAACTCTTTATGGATGGTTTTGAAAGCGTCGCAGAGCAGGAGCCAAGCGTTGAGGAGTTCTGCTGAGAAGGCGTTGGCGTTCTACGAGGAGAAGTACTTCGTGGACGGGGCGCTCTACCCTGAGTACAACGCTAACGGGGACGCGCTCAGCCCTGAAGAAGCTCCTTGGGTGTACGCCTTGGTCGCTAGAGCAGCACTCTACCTTAACCGCTCCGCCTTCGCGTCCTCCATGATTAAGGAGTTGTTAAGCTACCAAGTCGTTAACCAGTCAAGGGTGAGGGGGGTGTTCGCTGAGTGGAAGGGTTCAAGGTTCAGGATGAGCCAGTTCACCAACCAGGAAGCAATGCTAGCACTGCAACAATACCTCGGCAAAGGTTAATCCTTCCTCTCAACTACCACGTTGCTGATTATCAATCCTACTAGCAAAGCCAGGAAGCCTGCAAGAGCGGCCCACAGCCAAGGAAGCGCTCCCGCCTTGGACGGTTCCTCCGCCGCTGGCCACTCGGTCAAGTCGCCTTGTTGGGAGGACTCGTTCCTTAAAGAGGGGAATCCCTCCCTTTCAACCATGCCGGGCTCCTCGCCTCTGGACTCGTTCAAGCCTTCTCCAGGCTCCTCCCCGCTGACTTGCTCCTCGCAACCAAAGCAACCCGCTCCTCCAGCGTCCCCTGCCTGGGCTGGCTCACCTATCACTGCTTTCCCCTCTCGTTCAGGAGCGTTGCCGTCAAGCTTGAACCTCGCGAAGCCTTTCACTTTGTCCACGCAGTTACTCCCGAGGCAGGCTGTGAAGGTTGTTGAAGGGTTGGTCTGCCTGTACAGCTCTGCGTAGCCGTCTTCCTTGTTGCACGCTAAGAGTTTCAACTCCTCCCCTGCCAAGTCGTAAATGATTCGCCTGCACGAACCGTCGTAGTAGTCCTTCACGAGGGAGCAACTCGTTTCTGCAAAGCAGGAAGCCTTCAAGGATTGCAACGGGCCCAACGCCTCCTCTTTCGAGGGAGCAGAGTTGTTTTCAAGGATGAGAGAGTCGTTGCTCGGAGCCTGGGCGGGTGTGTTGTTCAAAGCAGTTTCGTTCACTGTTTCATTGGTTGAGGAGTTGTTTCGAACAACCTGGCCGTCAAGCTTGAACCTCGCGAAGCCTTTCACTTTGTCCACGCAGTTACTCCCGAGGCAGGCTGTGAAGGTTGTTGAAGGGTTGGTCTGCCTGTACAGCTCTGCGTAGCCGTCTTCCTTGTTGCACGCTAAGAGTTTCAACTCCTCCCCTGCCAAGTCGTAAATGATTCGCCTGCACGAACCGTCGTAGTAGTCCAGTGTGAGGAAGCAGTCCCTGCTAGAGTTGCACGAAGGAGGCAGCGCTGCCAACGCGTCAAGCGAAGGGGGTGAGGATTGGTTGCTAGGGACGGACTCGTTCTGCACTGGCGGATTGTTTTGAAACGCCGCGGAAGACTGGTTCGTGAACACCCATTCATCCCTGCCGATGCCGAAGCCGAGGCTTCTCAAAGGGAATGATTGGTGGTAAACCCCGAAGCACGCCTGGTAGTCCCAAGTCTTTGTTTGAGGCGAGAAGTGGTTCAACGCGTTCCTCAACGCTTGCTCGAACAAGGCTTGGTCCTTGTAAGAAACCGCTAAGGATTGGAGGGCTTGGGCGAAGAAGCCGCTCAAGTACCCGTTGTGCGAGCCGTCAGGCCTGTACTGGAGGGGCGCCCTTGAAGGATCGCTCAAGTACTTGTTAACCCAGACGTCGCAGTAAGACTTAAGCCTCGGCATCTCCACTCCTAGGAGGGAGGCGTAGCGTAGCGACTGGCACACCCCGAAAGCCCTCGGAGCGTCCGCGTCGTCCCAAATCACTGGGGAGCAGGACTGGGAGCACTCCGCTTTCAAGGCTCCGTTCTGAACATACCTGAAACTCCTCCCGGGAGGGGTGGTGAATCCTTGCTGGTAATTGCTAGCCGCTAAGTAGTTCTCAGCCAAGCCCTTCGCCACGTCGCAGTAATACTCGTTCCTACCAGCCGCGCACGCGAAGAGCATAGCCGTGACCGCGTCTCCGAAGTAGCCGGTGTACGCAAAGCTGTTAGATTGGATTCCTGCCTTCTTAGCCTCGCTGCCAGCTGCTAACCAGTAGCAAACGCTTCCCTGACCAGTCTCCCTGCAAGCGTTGTCCACCTCGTAATTCACGAATTGGGAGGAAAGCTTTAACCCTAACTCCTTGTAAGCCTGCTTAGCGGACTCGTTGGTGAAGAAAGGATTCGCGCCAGCGGTTAGCAACGCTATTATTATCCTAGCAGTGGCGTCGCTGGCGGTGTCGCAGTTCCCGTTGATTCCTGGCTCGCAAGGCTTGAACAAGTCTCCCTCTCTGAGAATCCTCCACGCGGGTACGTCCCCGTTAACGCTCTTAATAGCGGTGACTGTGTTGTAAAACGCTTGGAACAATCCCTGGTCCCTCCCCATTGATAACAGAACCCCTACCTGGCTGAACTCGTCACTCACCATGCAGTTGTTCTCCCACGAAACAACGGTGTTGCAAGAACTCCCTCGGTGAAGGTTCTCTAAGCTACACTCAGAACTCGTCGTGAACCACGGAACCCACAACTTATTATTAACCACCGCCACTACTTTGTCATTACTCGTTAAAGCGTTTAACAAGTAGTCGTAATTCTCGGAGTAAGTAGAACCCCACAAGCCGGGAGCGTCAGGGTTGAGGAGGGAAGCGCCGGCGAGATTAACTATTAACAGGGTTGGAAAAGATAACAGCAACGCCCACGTCAAAAATCTTTTCTTCACGGCTCACCCTTTCACTTCTTCAAAAACTTGAACCTCAACGCCGCGTTCCCGCTCAGAGACCACCCTTGCGAGGAACTCTCGCAGTCGAACAAGTCGGAGTAAGCCCCTGTGTCTAAGAAGCCTGATCCTTGGGGTAAGAAGTAGCCGTTCACGCTCACGCTCTCAACCACTAACCTCTCCCGCGCGTCCGAGTAACCTGTGGGCATGAGAAACGCCAACTCTACCAAGTCATCCCCTCTCAAAGGGAGCTTGAACGCGTAAGGCTTAAAATTGTCAGAACTCGCCTTGAAGCTTTGAACCAACTCGTTATTGACGAAGACGTGGACGGAGGGCCAGCCTTTCTCGTAAACCGCCTTCGCAACCAAGACCATCCTGGGAGCGTTTTCCCAAGGAACCTTCACCGTTGGCACGCAGCCCTCGTCGTTGGACAAGCTCTTCGCGTACTCCAAAGTGGCGGCCTCCCTTGAAAAGCCTAACTCCTTGTCCTTGTCCGAGTAAATCTTGTCGTAGAACTTCAAGTCTAACACGCTGCTCTCCAAGTCAGCCACGCACTTCGAGAACTGAGACCTCCACGCATTCGCGGACTCCTCCAGCTTTGAATACTTAGCGTTCCAAGCGTACATGACTGAGACGTGGTACAAGCTCAGCACTGAGAGAGCCGCCACCAAGGACAAAGACAGCACGAGGAGCCTCGCGTTGATGGAGTCCTTGACGTACCTCTTCCTCTTCTTAGAAGGCTTCCTCTTGAAAAGGGGTAGCAGCGTGGCTGCCCATGACTCACTCCTCTCATCCTTGAACGGCTCCTCCTCTGCAGAACCTTTCCTTCTAGAACGAGAACCCTCCTTGCCAGACTTCTTCGCCATTAAAACATCAAGCTAAGCGTTAAAGGTTTGAAGCAGGAGTTATAAAGCTTTCCCTTATAAAGCGCAAAGCTCCTCCGCGAGGAGGGGGTAAAAGCAAAAACTATTTAAAAAAGAGCTTCAGCCCTCGAAACATCCCCCCTTGGTTAAACGTTAAATTTCAAGGTTGTAGTGACTTCTTTGAAAACTTTCCAACAATAACTGAGTAATCCAGTTAAAAAACCCAAAAAACAACCCTCTACGAGGTGATGAAGATATGCTACCAAGCAACGGAAAACCAGAAATCAAAGAACACGACTACTACATCACACCAGAAGAATTAAGCATCCTCGTAAAAGAAATGCGAAGCAAAAAAACAAAAAAAGACCACTGGGAACTCGCAACGTGGTTCCTCATCCTCACAGGAAGACGAATAAGCGAAGTCTTAGCCACACAGATACAAGACTTCCCTCTATACAAAAACTTCAACTTCTCCAAATGGACAGTGAGACTCGCAAAAACCAACAAAGTAATCACCCTCCCAATCGTGGAACCCCTACAAGACCTAATAAAACAATACGTAATCAAACACCAAGACAAACTCGTCGGAGGCTACCTCTTCCCCAACACCACGACGAGCTACTTCGACAAACCCTATCGGACGCCAGAACAATACGGAGCGTGGTTCAGCAAGCTAAGACGAAGATGCGGGGAAAGACACCCAGGATTCAAAGAAAAATACCCGGACGGGGTTTATAGAATTCACCCGCACACGCTGAGACACTTCTTCCAAACACTCGCATGGGACAAAACAAGAAGCCTCCTCTTCATAAAAGAACTAATGGGGTACAGAGACGCTAAAACAGTCCAAATCTACGTAAGCAAAGCAGAAATGAGAGGGAAAATCCCAGAATACATGGAAAGACACATCACACCACTCGCACACATGCTCACAGGCCTACAACCAGGCCAGAAAAGCCTGGCTGAATACTAAGGACGACCAAAAAACATCCTCACAAACAAGACAGCAAGGTAAATCAAAGCCAAACCACCAACGGCGAGGAAATTCGAATTATAAGCCATCAAGACAAGAATAAAAGGCAACACGAGGATGATAGACGCCTCAAAAGGAATGTTAAACAACAAGAACAAAGCAAGCAACAAAGTCAAAGCCAACAAGCCGGTAAGGAAGAAACTACCAGTCACGTTATTAGTGAACTCCACAATCACCATCCCAAGCGTCCCAGACGAATTAACCAACACCATCTCCAAACCCTCCACTACTTACCAAGCAACCACGCAACTATAAGGAAAAACGTTAACAAATACCAAAACGCCCCAACAGCGAAGACGAAAGCAGGAGGCAAACCAATAGCCTTAAGGAAGTTAGGCACAGCATTCACAACCCCCAACAAGATATCAATACCCGGGATTTGCAACAACCAAGACTTAGCCGTGCTCGTCGTATCAGTGAAAGTGTTACCCGTAGTAGGAGAAACACTCCCCCCACTCTGAGGCAGCCCGGAAACAACCTCCTCAGAAACCGTGTAATTCCCACTATCATACTTAGACAACAAGTTATTATCAACGCTATAAAACCTCGTACACGAAGAAGGATTCACATCACACACAGCCACCTGGCCAAGGAAAAGCATAACGTTAACCGCCAACACCACTGCAAGCATTAAGTCAACCTCAAACGCACCCATCACAAATCACCTCGAAGTCCTCCAAATCAACAACACGAAACCAGCCAACACACTAATAAGTACAGCACTTAAAGGGACGAAACCTTGATAAGCAAAAAAGCCAAGAGTCAACAAGCCAGAAGCAACAGCCCCAACAGAACCCGCGACCAGAGCAGCAGCGCCGGCAACGAACAAAACAGTCCCAGTCATGATAAGAGCCAACTCGAAATCACCCAAACCAAAAGTATTACCCCTTAACCTCTCAAAACTACCAGACGAAGACGAAGAAGTAACGATTTCAAAATTCCTCGAAAACACCCTACGCCCAGCAATAGTAGTGTTATAAGAAAACACAACCGTCACCACATCACCAAAAACAGCCCCTGAAACCGTGACAGGGAAAGCAAGCGTGCCACCCCCCGCATTACTACCAGACGCGTAACTCGAACCACCAGGGTAAGACACGTTCACATCATAAAAAGTTAAAACACCAGTTGGACTCGTCAAAGTAAAAGAGAAGTTATGCGTCCTGTTATCATAAAACACAGTCGGGGAAATAACAGGAGGGCTAACAAGACTGAAATCAGACACGTCCTCCTGCGCCACGCTACGCTGAAGAGTCACGTCATAACTCGTGAATATAACAGGGTCAAAAATAACAGTCTTAGAAGCATAACCTTCCTTTGAAACGATAAGCTTATAAGCCGCCAACGGGTCAAAAGCGAAACGAGTCCTACCAGTAACGTCACTCAAACGACTCTCAACAGTAGTGAAAGAACCATTCACACTCCTCTGCCACGCCAAAACAACACCCTCCAAAGCCTGACCAGTATCCGCATCAATCACAGTGAAAATAACAGAGCTATTAGACGAAACAAGATAAGCATTCAACACCTGAGTCGTTCTATAACCAACGGTCAAGACATAACTCCTCGAAGCATAACCATCAGCCAAAAACTTGAAACTATAATTACCAGGAGTCAAATTCCCAACGAAGTAACTACCAGAATCAAAAACGTAAGAAGACTCACCAAGATCACTCCTCACAGTCAAAGTAACATTCCTATTATTAACAAGAGAAACACTCCCCTCATCAAACACATACACCTGCACGCTCGAAGGATCAGGATACAAAATAACATCCAACAAAGAAGAACCCGACACGTTAAAACTTGCAGAATACAAAGAATAATCAACATGATCCACAGTCAAATTATAACTACCATCAACCAAACCAAACCAAACTTGACCCCCCGAACTATTCTTAACCTCTGAGAAAGAATAAGCATTAGAAACCACAACAGCAGAGTAATTAACAACAGGCAAACCAGACAAACCATCCGTGACATTCAAAGACACGTTAGCAGTGTAGAACCCGGTGAGGTTTACCTGAGTGGTTTGGTTGAACTTCA
>CAZTPT010000035.1:0-7460 GCA_964615705.1 uncultured Methanosarcinales archaeon | reverse complement strand
GAATCCGTGCCTCAACAAGAAAATTTATAAACTTCTTTCTTAATTAAGTTGTGAATGGAGCAGGAGTGCTTGTTCTGCAAGATTGTGAGCGGCGAGGTCCCGAGCAAGAAGGTGTACGAGGACGAGCAAGTAATGGCTATCCTGGACGCTTTCCCAGCGAGGGCCGGCCACTTATTAGTAATGCCTAAAAAGCACTACCCTGTGCTACCCTTGGTGCCTGAGCAAGACTTTAACGCTTTGTTCAAAGCGGTGAGGGCGTTAAGCGTTTACTTGAAGAAAGGAGTGCCTTGCGAGGCGGTGACGGTCTTCATAGCTAACGGCTTAGCAGCTGGCCAGAGGAGCCCTCACTTCTTAATCCACTTGTTGCCCCGGGACGAGGGGGACGGATTGGACTTCAACCCTCCACAATCAACCCCTCAAGACTTTGAAGCGTTAAAGCCTTACTTCGAGAAAGGCGAGTCCTCCAAGGAGGAGTTGAGCAAGGTGTTAGGGGCGCACCCCGACTTGGTGAAGGCGATTGCTCGAAGCCCTGGTTCGGTGAAGGAGTTGTTAAAGGAGAATCCTGAACTTGGGAGGCTGTTCCAAGGCGTGGACCTGGACAGGTTGTCCCAAGCGTTGAAGGGTTCAAGGCTTGCCAGCACGCCGGGGAAGCCTGACCTAGACAAGATTGCGAGGTTGTTCAAGTGAGGGAGGCGTTGCTTTACCAGGACCAACACGTGAAGATAACCATGCCTGAGAAAGGGGCGGGGAAGGGGGAGTTAGTAGTCTCGCCTGTCAAGGACGCTTCTTCTTTGGAAGAGTTAAGCGTTGAGGAAGCCTTGGCGGTGTTCAAAGCGGCCAGCTTCGCCTCGGCAGCGTTGTTTGAAGCGTTGAAGGCTGAGGGAACCAACATAGTGCTGGACGAGGCGTCAGGCGTCAAGGCAAGGGTTTTCGCCAGGTTTCAAGGAGACAATTTAGGCCTGTCTTGGACTTCTCAAAAGCCTAGCAGGGAAGCAGAGGATGTTTTCAAAAGGGTTAAGGACTTGGCAGACATTTACGGGTTGGAGCCTCTTGTAGAGCACTCAGGAAAAGGCGGCGGAGAAGCGGAGAAGGACGAACCCAAGCCAGAGCCGGCAGGCGAGAGGGAGGACTACTTGGTCAAGCACTTGAGAAGGCTTCCCTAGCCGAGAAAGGCAGACATCCACCCTTGAAAAGCAAGGGTTAGTATGAACCCTGCTAGGAAGCTGGGGACGAAGGGGACTCCTTCCTTCACCAACACCTCTCTCAACACTTTTTTCTTCTTCAACTCCCTCAACTCTTCTAACTGCTGCTTGGTCAAGCCCAAACCCTTAGGGCTGCACACCACCCTGCCCTTGAAAACAACTTCCTCAGCCACCCAGTCCCCCTCTACGAGGTCCTCCACCTTCACCCTCTTGTACATGCAAGAATCCTCCACGCTTTTCACGAACAACCACGCGTAGAGCGAAGCGGTGACGAGAACAGCCACGCCCACGAGCAAGGCTTCCTTGAAGTACAACGCCGAGGCGAGCAACGGAACGCTTAACGCGAGGTTGAAGTACCTCCACGCCTTCGCCTTGCCACTCCTCGCGAGTTCTGAGTAACGCTTAGCGAAGGACTCCTTGTTCTTAAAAGCCATCCACGCACTCCACAACAACCCGTAAGCAGCCCCTGCGAGGAACAAGTTGAAAACGAAGAATAACAACAACGGCTTGGAAGGATTGAAGCCTAGCAAAGCACCCATCCCTATCAACAACTTGGAATCGCCACCGCCCCATTGCTTGGCATAGAACATGAAGTAAGCCAGAGCAGTGGCTATTGCCAAGCCTGAAACGCTTCGCGCCAAGGGGGACAAGTCTCTGAGAAGCACCGTCCTAATCAACGCCCAAGCCAACCCCAGGATTATTAAGGAGTAGCTTAAAAGGTCAGGGACCTCCCTGGTCTTCAAGTCTTGGTAAGAAGCAAGGCTTAAGAGGACAATCCCTGCAACTGCTTTCACTGACAAGTCCAGCATTAAAACCAGTTTCCAAACGAGTTTTAAAAATCTTTCCCGCCACACATCCTACCAGGTTTCGAAGTTATGCTTTTCCGACGACTTCACCGCAAGCTTTTTAAAACAACCTGTTTTCTCCTGGCCAGGCCTGTGATTGATGAAGCTTTTGAAGAGCTGAGAGAGGCGGCTTTCTGGGTTGCCTCTTCAGGAGGTTTGGAAAATGAGCGAGAAGGCTTACGAAGCAGTGGAGCTTGCCAGGAAGACGGGCAAGATTAAGAAGGGGGCTAACGAGACCACCACGGCAGTGGAGAGAGGGGAAGCCAAGCTGGTAGTGGTTGCTCAAGACGTGAATCCTAAGGAAGTGGTGATGCACCTCCCCTTGCTGTGCAAGGAGAAAGGGGTGAAGCTGGTAGAGGTTGAGAGCAAGGAGAAGCTCGGAGCAGCGGCTGGCTTAAACGTTTCCACCTCCGCAGTCGCGGTGGTTAAGCTTGGAGAAGCGAAGAATCTTTTGAAGGAGTTATAGGATGGAAGACGCTGTTCCCGCTAGGGTTGAGGAAATCGTTGGGAGGACCGGCACGAGGGGGGAAGCCACCCAGGTCAGGTGCAGGGTCCTTGAAGGAAGGGATAAGAACAAGATTATAAGGAGGAACGTCAGGGGTCCTGTTCAGGTAGGAGACATCCTCATGTTGAGAGAAACAGAGATAGAGGCGAGGCCTCTCAACCAGGCTGGGAGGTATTGAATGGTTAAGTGCGATTTTTGCAAGCGCAGGATAGAGCCCGGGACTGGTAAGAAGCTTGTGAGGAAGGACGGCAAGGTGTTAGACTTCTGCTCTGGCAAGTGCGAGAAGAACTTGTTAAAGTTGAAGAGGAAGCCTAGGAACGTTAAGTGGACTGAGGAGTACAGGTCTCAGGGTGGTTCAAGGTGATTGAGAGGACGCTTATCCTTTTAAAACCAGACTCTGTTAGGAGGGGCTTGGTGGGCGAGATTCTTAGCCGTTTCGAAAGGGCCGGTTTGAAGATAGTGGCTATGAAGATGCAGTGGGTGGACGAGGAGTTCGCTAAGAAGCATTACCGTGAGGAAGACATAGTTCCTAGGAGGGGTGAACAGGTTTGGCGGAACTTGTTAAGCTTTATAACAGAGGGGCCTGTGGTAGCTGCAGTGTTGGAAGGCGTGGAAGCAGTGGAAGTGGTGCGGAAGATGTGCGGCTCCACAGAGCCTAAGAAAGCTGCTCCAGGCACTATCAGGGGGGATTACTCTCATCACAGCTTCGCGTTGAGCGATGAGAAAGGAACAGCTGTGAGGAACGTGATACACGCTTCTTCCAGCAAGGAAGATGCTGAGTTAGAGGTGAAGGTTTGGTTCAAGCCAGAGGAGATTCACAGTTATAAGCGCTGGGACCAACCAGAGCATTACGGAGAGTGAGCGGGAGGTTTTAGAAAATGGCGAGGATGGCTGACAGAGTGAAGGCGTTGTACGGGAAGCCTGAGAGGGTTAGGAACATAGCTATAGCTGCTCACATAGACCACGGGAAAACAACTTTCTCTGACAACCTCTTGGCAGGGGCGGGGATGATGTCAGAAGAACTGGCTGGCAAGGCTTTGCAACTGGACTTCAGGGAGGACGAGCAAGCCAGGGGAATCACCATTGACACAGCCGCTGTCAGCATGGTTCACACCTTTAAGGGAGATGACTACTTGATAAACTTGCTAGACACTCCCGGGCACGTTGACTTCGGAGGAGACGTGACGAGGGCGATGAGGGCGGTTGACGGGTGCATCATACTCGTAGACGCAGTTGAGGGGGTCATGCCTCAGACTGAAACGGTGGTGAGGCAGGCGTTGAGGGAGCGGGTTAAGCCGATACTCTTCATTAACAAGGTGGACCGTTTGATCAAGGAGTTGAAGCTCACTCCTGAGAAGATGCAGGAGCGCTTCGTCAAGACGATAACCCAGGTTAACCGATTGATTAAGAAGATAGCGGAGGAAGGCTACGGCGAGAAGTGGCAGGTTAACGTGCAGGAAGGAAGCGTTGCTTTCGGCTCTGCTTTCCACAACTGGGCGTTGTCAGTGAAGTACATGCAAGAGCACAGCATAACCTTCAAGGACATCATCCAAGCCTACGAAGAGGATTCTTGGAAGGAATTGAAGAAGAAGGCTCCCCTACACGTAGTGGTGCTTGACGCGGTCATAAAGCACTTGCCAAGCCCTATAGAGGCGCAGAAGTACAGGATACCCAAGATTTGGCACGGAGACGTTGAAAGCCCTGTGGGGAAGGCCTTGATTAGCTGCGACAGCGACGGGCCCTTGATGTTCGTAGTTACAAAGGTAACCATTGACCCTCAGGCAGGGGAGATATGCGCTGGGAGGCTCTACTCCGGAACTGTTAGGAAAGGGGCGGAGGTCTACTTGAACAGGGCTAAGCAAAAGGTTAGGATTCAACAAGTTTACATCTACAACGGCGCTAAGAGGGAAGTGGTGGAAGAGGTTAAAGCTGGGAACATCCTAGGAATAGGGGGTTTAAGGTTTGCCTATCCTGGAGAGACTGTGAGCGAGTCAGAAACCACTCCGTTCGAGGAGATAACGCACATATTCGAGCCGGTAATCACTAAAGCCATAGAGGCTAAGAAGCCTTCAGACCTGCCAAAACTGGTGGAGGTTTTAACCCAGGTGAGCAAGGAGGACCCGAGCGTGAAGATAGAGATCAACCAAGAGACAGGAGAGCACTTAATGCACGGGATGGGAGAGCTCCACTTGGAGATAATAGAGGATAGGATTAGGCGCGAGAAAGGCTTGGACGTGCAGACGAGCCCTCCAATAGTTGTTTACAGGGAAACCGTTACTAAGAGGAGCCCTGAAAGCGTGGAGGGAAAGTCGCCTAACAAGCACAACAAGGTCTACTTCAGGGTTGAGCCCTTAACCCCTGAACTAGTGAAAGCCTTCAAGGAGGGCAAACTCCCAGAGGGGAGGGTGAAGAAGAAGGACGAAGCGTTGTGGAGAGAGTTAGAAGGAGCTGGCATGGACGGGAAGGAAGCGAGGAAGGTGAAAGACATCATAGGGGGCAACATCTTGGTTGACGGGACGAGGGGGATAGTGTACATAGGAGAAGTTATAGAGATGATAATGGACATGTTCGAAGACGTGATGAAGGCAGGGCCGATTGCGAGGGAGCCTTGCTACGGCGTCAAGGTGGTTCTTGAAGACTTAAAACTGCACGAAGACGCGATTCACAGGGGGCCCGCCCAGATGTACCCTGCAATCAGGGACAGCATCAGGGGGGCGATGATGATATCCAACCCGTTGCTATTGGAACCGGTCCAGGTGTTGCAATTCGAAGCTCCTGAGGAGTACATGGGCGAGGTGTCCAAGCTGGTGAGTAACAAGAGAGGGCAACTCTTAGACATGGTGCAGGAAGCAGGCCACGTCACTGTTAAGGCGAAGCTCCCAGTGGCGGAGATGTTCGGGTTGGCGAGCGAGTTGAGGTCAGCGACTGGTGGGAGGGGCAACTTCTACGTGGTTGACCAGTTGTTCGAGAGGCTGCCGAACGAGTTGCAAGAAGGAGTTATCAGGAGGATAAAGGAGCGGAAAGGGTTAAGCCTGGATTGAGCTTTGAAAGAGAAACCTTTATAAAGCAACAGGGATTTCAGCCGCTTGCCTTTGAAAAAACCATTTTTTAAGAGGTGAAAAGGAGGGATGGATGAAAATGGCTAAGGAGAAAACCCACTTGAACCTGGTCTTCATAGGACACGTTGACCACGGAAAGTCAACAACTGTTGGAAGACTGTTATACGACACCAAGAACATAGACGAGCAAACCTTGAGGAAGCTCAGGCAGAAGGCTGAGGAGCTTGGAAAGGCTGGCTTCGAGTTCGCCTTCGTCATGGATAACTTGAAGGAAGAGCAGGAGAGGGGTTTAACCATAGACCTCGCTCACAAGAAGTTCGAGACTGAGAAGTACTACTTCACCATCATAGACGCGCCTGGGCACAGGGACTTCATCAAGAACATGATAACCGGCGCTAGCCAGGCGGACGCCGCGGTGCTAGTGGTTGCTGCTAACGACGGAGTCATGGCTCAGACGAAGGAGCACGTCTTCCTCTCCAAAACGTTGGGGGTGAGCCAGTTAATAATAGGCGTTAACAAGATGGACATGGTGAACTACGACCAGAAGCGCTTCGAGGAAGTGAAGGAGCAAGTGTCTAAGTTGTTGAAGAGCGTTGGTTACAAGCCAGAAGAGATACAGTTCATCCCCATGGCTTCCTTGAAGGGGGACAACGTGGTGGAGAAGTCCTCTAACATGTCATGGTACACAGGGCCGACCTTGTTAGAAGCCATTAACAACTTGAAGGAGCCTGAGAAGCCTATCGACTTGCCGCTCAGGATACCCATCCAAGACGTGTACAACATCACCGGTATAGGCGTAGTGCCGGTTGGAAGGGTTGAGACCGGAGTGGTGAAGGTCGGCGACAAGGTGATAGCCGTCCCTGGCAGAGAGGGCAAGGGAGTCCTAGGAGAGGTTAAGAGCATAGAGATGCACCACGAGCAGTTGCAAAAAGCAGAGCCAGGTGACAATATAGGCATGAGCATCAGGGGCTTTGGCAAGAACGACATAGCCAGAGGGGACGTTATCGGGCACACTGATAACCCGCCAACAGTGGCTGAGGAGTTCACCGCTCAAATAGTGGTGTTAAACCACCCTTCAGTAATAACTGTCGGGTACACGCCGGTGTTCCACATCCACACCGCGCAAGTGGCTTGCAGGTTTGAAAAGATTGACAAGAAGTTGAACCCAGCCACTGGTGAAACCTTGCAGGAGAACCCTGACTTCATCAAGAACGGCGACGCGGCAATAGTTACGTTGAAACCTGTGCAGCCAGTGGTGATTGAGAAGCAGAAAGACATACCACACATGTCCAGGTTTGCGATAAGGGATATGGGGCAAACAGTTGCTGCTGGCATGTGCATAGACTTGAAGGAGAAGCCGTTGAAGTAAAAGAAATTTTAATTTTTTCATTTTTTCAACTCGTTGCGTGGTTCATGGTGAACGCGAGTTTTGCCATGTGGTAAAGGTGTTGAGATGGTTCAGAAGGCGAGGATAAAACTGGCGAGCACGGAGATAGAGAAGATTAACCAGGTATGCGAATCTATAAAGAGCATTGCGGAGAAGACAGGCGTGGTGATGAGGGGGCCGATACCTTTACCCACTAAGAGGCTTCGCATAACCACTCGCAAAAGCCCTGACGGGGAGGGCACCGCTACTTGGGAGCGCTTCGAGATGAGGGTTCACAAGCGAATCATAGACTTAGGCGTTGACGAGAGGGCGTTAAGGCTGGTGATGAGGGTTCCCATACCTGAAGGGTTGAACATAGAGATTGAGATGATAGACTCGTAAGTTTTCCTCTCTTCATAATGATTTGCAGGCATCACTCCTGCGGGGGTTGCTTCTTTAAAGGTTCTTACGAGGAGCAGTACC
>CAZTPT010000034.1:0-7522 GCA_964615705.1 uncultured Methanosarcinales archaeon | reverse complement strand
CCCTAGCAACGAGGTTTTCCCTCCACTGATGAAAAGCAATGTTTTTTTAAATCTTACTCTTGGAATCCGCAAGTTTTAAATAAGGGTTTCTAAAATGCTTATCCCTTTCAAAGAGGGTTAACAGTGGCGCGGAGAGGTGAATAAGTGGTTGAGGGCAACAATAACGGCGTTCCTCCGGAGAAGTACTTCTACGTGTGCGACGGAGCTGTTTTGAGGAGCATTGAGGACTTGTTCGAATACTTGCAGGAAATGCCAGAGAACGTGTTCAGGCACCACGTTAACGAGCACAGGAATGATTTTCACAACTGGGTCCGAGACGTTTTCCAGGACCACGAGTTAGCGTTGAACCTTAAGAATTGCTCTGACAAGGACGAGATGTTGAAGCACGTCTTCGTGGGCTTGTTCAGGTGATTACTTGGACCTCGTTGCTTGCTTCTTCCCACGCCTTCTCTTCTTGAAGTAGTACTCCCTCCCTCTGGGCTCGTACAAGTCTATTATGCCGAACGCTAATGCTAGGATTATTGCCGCTATCAACGCGTTCCCTTCGTGGCAGTTCTCCTTCCAGTAATCCGCCCAGGAGAGTTGCTTCTTCGCTAACACTTTGAGAGTCATCTCCGCTTCGGCGGCTTCTCCTGCTTCGTCTATTGCTTTGAAGGTGACGTTTTCCTCGCCGCTCCACCCCTCCTCAGGCTTTATAAAAGCGGTTCCTCTCTCTATGCTTATGGTGAAGTGTTCTCCTCCTTCATAAGTGTAGCTCAAGACGTCCCTGTCAGGGTCGTAGAAGTACTGGTCAAGGTCTATCTCGTATTCCTGGTCTTGGAACCATTGGTGGAGTAACGGCTTGCTAGGAGAGGGTTCCTCGTAGAAGGCTGGCTTGGTTGTTGAGAAGCCCGCCGCGAAGTACAACACTGCTAGGAGGAACACTACAATCACTCCTGCTTTCAACGCTGCGAAGCGCTTCTTGTAAACCGTTTTGAACCTCTTAACCCTCTTCTTCCTCGCCTTCGCGTAAGCAATCCCTGTTAGCAGGGTGGTGGCAAGTAGTAACGCGGTGATTAACCCGCACCAGCCCAAGCCGTAAAGCCTTGCCGTGATTGCTTTGAGGGATGCCCACGCCTTGGTCGCGAGCGGCTCCTCCTTGACAAGGGTTCCTATGCTTGCCTCGTAAGTCACGCCTCTAGGGCCTTTCAGGGTTAAGCGGTGCAAGTACTCTCCTGGCTCAACGCTTGAAAGGTTTGCTTCAACTTCCAAGTATCCTTCCCTGCCTGGGAGGAGCTTCACCTTCTTAGTCCTTAGTTTTAAGAAGTCTGATTCCAGTTCTGCCTGGTAATCCGCTGGCAGGATTCCTTCGTGCCTGACAGGCACCTTGAACAACGCTCCCCCTTTCCTTAACTTGAAGTTCCGAACAGGGAGGCTTAACTGGTACGCTGTTTGAGGGGTGTAAACCTTCACCTTCACCCTCAACTCTTTCCCGAACTCTGGTTTTTCCTCGTCGTACACAGTGATTTTTAATTCTTCCTCTGAATCCGCGCAGGGCGGGCTTGCCTTCACCTTGAAAGACGCGTGCCTTCCCGGCTTAACGGTTAATTCCTGCCTTGCAGGGCTTGCCCAGGACTTGTCCGCCTTGACGAGGTACCTTGACTCCTTCACTCCAGTATTCCTTAATACTCCTTCCAGGGTTGACTCGGAGCAGATGTTAATCACTTCTGCCGGCAGAGATGCTTGGAAGGAGTAGCAATCCTTAACGTTTAGAACCGTTTCTGCTGTCGCTTCCACGCCGCCTTTCTCAGACACCGCTTTGACCAACACTTTCTTCACGCCTGGCTCGCCCGTCCTTGTATTAATCCTTGCGAGAGTGCTTGCTTCCTCTCCAGGGTTGGCGCTTAACTCTTCTTCTTCCAGAGTCGCCTTCACTCCCTCGACGCTTAGCTTGTACTTGTTAGGCGTCCCGGCTAAGTTCTTCACGCTAACCCTTAACGATTTAGAATCCCCTGCGCAGAGCTCGGCGGGGCTTTCAATCCTTAACTTGTACTTGTACGCCTTCTTTATGCGCAACTTCAGCTTTAGGGATTCTTCCTCGTTGTTCCTCTGCGAACTCACCTTCAGGTTTAACTCCTTCTCCCCCCACTCCTCCGAGGGGTACTTCGCGTATATCAGCAACTCCTTCTCCTCTCCTGGTCCGAGGTTGAATTCTTCCTCGCTCAGCCTTGCAGCGCCGTCCACGGTTGCTGAGTAGCTGTCGGGGAAGCTGGAGGGGTTCTTCACCCTTGCCTTGAACACCGCTAGCTCTCCAGGGTTGACTGCCGCGCTCGTGACTAGTCCTTCCAAGACGAGGTCGCTGCACTTAACCACTTGGATTGTTCTTGACAGGCTTTTCTCCCTCCCGTAACTACTTCTCACCTTTACCGAGTAAGTGGTTGTTCCTTCAAACCCGCACGGAGGGCTCGCCAACACCTTGAACTCACGGGTTTCCCCTTGTTCCAAGTAGGCGCTCGGGTTCTCAACCCTTAGCCAGTCCGCCTCGCTTTCAACCTTTGCTGTGAACACTCCCGGCACGTCCCCCACGTTCTCCACGCGGTAGGCGAACTCGGTGTTAGAGCAAGCGCACAGCTTGGTCCCTAACGCTTGCGTTGTTAGTGAGAACTCGTTGCTGCTCTTAGTTATTATGATTTCCGCGCTGGCCGGGCTGGTTGAAGCTAACAAGAACGTTGCTAGAATGATTAACAGCCATGCCTGCGTTGTTTTCTTCATTCAACTCACACCTCTTTAATAGTACGAGTAGAGTTCCTCCCTTTCCTTCCTCTTCCTCTTCGGCCGCTTCCTCGCTGCCAGGACGAGGGCTAGCGTTATGAGCGCAGCGGCTAGGACTCCCCACTCAACTCCTTTCAAGGACTCCCACCACTGCTTTGTGGAGTAGAGGTTGAGGGTGAGCGTTGCTTCCTCCTCCGAACTCCCCGCCTTGACGAGGAGGGTGAACCTTTCAACACCTGGCTCTGCGTCCTCGTAGGGGAGGACGTGGAGGTAGAAGGTGGCTTCTTCTCCTGGTTTTAACTCCTTCGCTTCAGGGTCCACCCTGTAAGTCCCGAAGTCCACACCCAACGCTTCCACCACGACCTTGACTGTTCTCCTCCCAGCGTTCTTCACCTTCACCGGGTAGACCGCGCCGGGTCCTTCAACGTTCGTGTCTTGAGCGCTTATCACCTTTACTTCTAAGAATGACTCTTCTCTTTGCTTCGCCCTCTCCTTGAGTTGCGAGGTGCGTGACTCGGCGTTGTTAGAGGGGTCGCACGCGTCTCCTAGTCCGTCTCGGTCTTGGTCTGCTTGGTCAGGGTTGTAGTTGGGGCAGTTGTCGTATATGTCCGGCACTTTGTCGCAGTCCAGGTCTTGTAGCAAGCCGTGGCCGGTGCTGATGGCGCAGGTGCGGAGCCTGGGTTGCAATAGGATGCTTGGAGGAATGCTCGGCGCGTAGCTGTTAAGCGCGCTCTGCCTCGGTTGCGGATAGGTTTTTGGATACGCCTTTGCAATGCTTCCGCTCGTTAAGAAGATGACGCTTATGAGAATTAATGCTAGGGCTTTGCCGCTGGTAACTAACTTTTTTGCTTCCTCGCCGCGCGGTTTCATTGTTTTAAACCTCCGATACGTTGCTGGTAGGCAGGAAACATATATAAAGCTTTCGAAATTTAACTATTCAATAGTGGTTAATAATCTTTGTTTTCTTGCTGTTTCAAAGCCCAAGACATCCTGCTCCTAGAGACGTCGCCTTCCCTGTCCACGTAGTACAGCCAGCCCTTCTCCTTGGCTAAGCCCAGCCTCGCCACTTTCTCCTTGTTCCGCCAAGGCCTTCCCTTGTTGCTCGGCTCTGGAAACTCTGGAAGGGTTACTTCTCTCAGCAATGCCTTCTCCCCTTTGCTGTTCTTGAACATCTCTTTGAAGAAATGCTTCTTGAACGCTAAGAGCAAGAGCGTTGCTAGCAACGCCAACGCGAGGATTGCCAAGCCTAGAGTTGCGCGGTCGCTTCGCTCCTCTTCCTTCACGTCCAGCACGAGGACTTCTTGCTCTTTATCCTTCCCGCTTGACACTTCCAGGATGAAGCTCTTGGAGCCTTCCTTCACCTTGTACGCTTGAACGGTTAAGTACACCGTTTCTTCCCCCTTCCCGGGCACTATCACCACCGAGCCGGGGTCTAAGGAGTAAGTAGCCACTTCTTCCAATCCCTTAACCACTATGCTGTAAGACTTCGCCCTTGAGTCGTTGTTCACGATCTTGATTGGGAAGGTTGCGACTCCGCCCGGCCTCACGTCCTGCATCTCAATTACGTGCACGAAGCTGTTCCTCTCCTTTCCCTTGCACGAGTAAACGTCCAGGTTCAGCAGGGCGACGCTCCTCGCCCCCGTGTTGAATCCTTCCTCCAGGACGAGCGCGGCTTGGTATGGGCCGGGCTCGGCTTGGAAAGGGGTTCTCAGGGTTAGTTCTGCCTTGAAAGCCGAGCCCGGCCTCAACTCTAAGTTCTGGCTCGCTTCTATGTTTAATCCTTTAACGAACAGCTTCACCCTCCCCTTGAAAGGGACTTGCTTGTTGTTCACAATCGTGGCTGTGGCGAGGACTGCCTGGCCGCACGCAACGCTGCTCGGCTGCAACTCCGCTTCTGCTATGTAAGCGTCGCACGCGTCTCCTAGTCCGTCTCGGTCTTGGTCTGCTTGGTCAGGGTTGTAGTTGGGGCAGTTGTCGTATATGTCCGGCACTTTGTCGCAGTCCAGGTCTTGTAGCAAGCCGTGGCCGGTGCTGATGGCGCAGGTTTCCGGCCCGGGCGCGTAGGGGAGGACTCTTCTCTCAAGCAAGAAGCGAGGGGTGAACGGTATGAACAGCACCCTCCTCACTCGAGGGTTAGGCGCCTCTACGTAAGTGGGGGGTATGCTTGGCACCTCGACGGGGGGCAACACTTCTTCTTCTTCCTCTTTTTCCTCGTAGCAACCAGTGACTGTGAACGCTGCTTGAGTGGTGTCTGTGTAGCCGTCAGGGTCCCTCACCCTGAAGGTGATGTAATCCGTCCTGGAGTAGCGGTGGGGGTGTTTGACGTACGCCACGCCGTCCTTTATCTCCACGTTGAAGAACAAGTTGTTGTAAGCGGTGAACGTTAGTTCTGAAACGTTGTGGTCAGGGTCTGAAGCTATGCTTTTCAAATCTATTGGGGGGAAGTCCTCGTTGCAGAGAACTGTTTGGTCCCCTATCTCTCCAAGCCTTGGTATGCCTATAGTCTTGGCTGACGCCCCGCTGATTGTTAAAAGCAGCATCGCCAACGCCGCAACAATTCTCAAGTAAGGATTCACAACCACCACCTTTCACTACTTTTTTGTAGCAAAAAACAGAACTCTTATTTAAAGGTTTCGGTTTTTGCCACTTTAGAGTAGGTAATTAAGCGCGTTTAGAACTTCACCTTCAAGCTTAACCCGCCGATAGTCCCGGAATACCTCGTGGAAGAGCTTCCCGCGTTCTCCTCGTCAATGGTGTAGTCAGCAGAGACGTTGTGAATGTAGAAGCCGCCGAACCCTCCTATGCTGACCGCTCCGTCCTTTTTTTCTCCCATGCTCGTCCTCAACAGCAGCTCCAAACCCAGCCTCAAGTCGTAAACCTTTTTCCCGGTCAAGTCTAGGAACCCTTGTTCAGGGTGCAACGCGGCTCCTTGACTGCTTGTCATCCTGGAATA
This sequence comes from uncultured Methanosarcinales archaeon, assembly GCA_964615705.1. Classification (GTDB taxonomy): domain Archaea; phylum Nanobdellota; class Nanobdellia; order Woesearchaeales; family CAYNLP01; genus CAZTPT01. Next base: position 1,818 of record CAZTPT010000034.1, on the reverse strand, counting down.
CTTGGCGTTGGCGAACAAGGCGGCCCTCACCGCTCCCTTGCTCACTCCGAGGTCCGCGTTCATCCTGGCTCCGAACCCTTCATCGCTGAGGGTTCCTATCTCTGACTCTAAAACGTTCTTGTAAAACCCTGCCAACGCTTGGACGTAGTTCTCGCCGAACAGCTTCAATAAGGAAGCCCCCATCAAGAACTCGCTCCCCCTCTGCTCCAACTCCACCATTCCTGGAACGTTCCAAGAACCATAGAAGCCCCTGGCAGAGGTGAAGCCTTCAGCGGCGCCTCCCACGCCGAGCCTTGCGAGGTAGAGGTTTAACAAGTTAATGCTCGCCTCTAAGCCGCTGCTCCTCAAGTTCACCTCGTCGTTAATGGTTCTGAACTGGAAGTAAGGGTTAACGTTCTCCAAGGAGAGTTTTGAGCCTTCTGAGTGAAATCTGAGGAACACCCCTTTAGTCACGAGGTACACGTCTGCAAAGCTCCCTCTTAACGTGCCGGTTGGGTCAACGAGCAAGGGGTTGACGGTGGCGTGGGCGTTGAAGCCTCCCGCCCTGAGGATGAACAACCCATTCACTCCTTCCTCTTCTTTTTCCTTTTCCTTCACAGCTTTTTCTCTTTCCTTCAAGGTTTTCTTCTTAAGAATAAGCGCTTCGGGCTTTGCAGGCTCCCCCCTCTCCTCCTTCTTCGCACGCTTGCGCGGGAGTATCTTCAGCATCAATGCAGCCCTGTCTGAGGTGTTGCACGAGTTGAAGGGCTCCACGGTGTAGACTAAGACGTAGTTGCCCGGCTTTAAGCCGATGGCGTAAGGCACTAGAGGGGTGCTTGCGTCAAAGACCGCGCGGCTCACCTTCACCGCGCTACCGTCCTGCGCCACGCACGTGTTCTCGCTTGACGGGTTTTTCAAGTATTCAAAGCTGCTGAGCCACTCGTCTGTTTTGAGCACCCAGTAATCCACTGGGAACTCGTTCTTCCCAACTATCACCTTGTCCGGGGAGAACCTTATCACGTCGTCAATCCTTGCCTCCAACTTGTTCTCCAACAACAACCCCTTAACCATTAACCCTTTCAACGCTTGCGTTAAGAGGTCTTTCTCGCCAGGCTTCAGCATTGAATCATACTTTATTCTTAAAGGCCTCCGCTGCTCTAAAAGCCTCCCTTCAAGGTCTAACCTCTGGACGAGGGGGTTTCTCAGCTTGGCAGCTCTCCACACATTTTCCGATGCTTGCTTCGCTTCCTGCCTCGCTGCCGGCTTTGGTTCTCGCACCGGGAGGGTGGGGCTTTCCTGGCCGAACAAGGGGAGGTATCCCAGCGCGGTCAGTGCTGCGGCGTATAACAATTTCTTTGCTCGCATTCCTTCAGGGTAGAACAACGCCATATATAAAACTTTCGCTACTTTTCAGTGGTTATGAAAACGAAAGCTTTAAATATTATTATTTACTACTTGACAGTAATGATAAGTTTGGTTGAGAGTTTGGGAGCGAGAATATACAAGCTGGGAAGCGTGGCGATGGAAGAACAAAGCCTGCTAGAACACTTGCAGAAACACTCAGACATAGCAACCACGCCAGAGGAATACCTAGCCACGGCCTTGGAAGTGTTAGAGAAAGGCAGGCCCTACAAGAACGGCAAGCTCTACAAAGGAATATTCCTCAGAGGCTACCCCTCCCAGGAACTAGGAGCGTACATAGTGAACACCGTTCACAAAAGGTTCTAACGCAGCAACTTCCTCACCAAGAACTGGTACAATATCCTAACCCCCTGCCAAAAGGAGCCATGCCCCTTCCTCAAAGAGTAATCAGTGTACTTAATAGTGACCGGGACCTCC
>CAZTPT010000033.1:0-7564 GCA_964615705.1 uncultured Methanosarcinales archaeon | reverse complement strand
GGTGAGCTTCTCCAACCCGTCCACTAACATCTCCGCCTCCACGAAGGCGCTGAACACTCCCTTGTTGATCTCCTCTGCGGGGTTGTAGTCCTCCTTCAACACCTCCACGCCGTCCTCGGCTTTCAAACTCGCTAAGTAGTCCTTCAAAGACTTCTCGATGTACGACTTGGGGTTGCCCACCACTTCGAATATCACGTTCAGCTTCAACCAGCCCTGCCTTAAGAGTTCCTTCTCGTTCACCATACAGCGTAGTTATAACCCTTTATTTATAAAAATTCTCTTAAAGCCGCTCCTCGCAGCCATTAAGGTGGCACTCGCCGCTGAGACGAGGAGGATTGCGTGGGAGTAGCGAGCCAATTGGTTGTCGCCGCTCCTCCCGGCGCCGAGCAGCAGTTCACCCTCTTCGAGGATTGCGTTAGCGGCTCCTTGCTCCTCAATAGGCGCGGGCTTCGCCTCCTCGGGACCCGCTCCCGCTAACCTCCCCTTGCCATCCCCCTCAGCTTTCCCCTCTTTCTTTCCCCCTTTTTTTCCCTCACCCTTTTCTTCCTCCCTTCCTTCACCCTTCCTCCTGCTCGCCGCTTCTCGTAGGAACACTCGCAGATACTTGTGAGACGCTACGCGGGAGTCAGGAGTTCTCAACTCTAACAAGTAAAGGTTCCAACCAGGCTCAGCCCCCACGCGCCACTCCTTCTTAACAACGCCTTTCAACACCACCACTTCTTCCCAGGACTCGTTCCTCGCCACTAGGACTGCTTTGTAAAAACCCTCCCCTCTCAACCACGCCTCCACCCTTATCCTCGGCGCGTAAACCTTCTTCCTGGACTGGAAGGATGTTATCTCTGCGTTTCCCGCCTCCTCCACTCGCCTCTCCTCCTCGCAGCTGCGGCGAGGCGTTGAACCCTGCCTCCCTGCGTCCTCGTTCCTGAACACCACCACCGCCTCGCGCCCCGCCTCGCCGCAGCGAGTTTTGAAATCCGCTTTCACCAAGTAAGCCTCTACTCTTTCCTTTGGTTTTGGAGTGAATCTTTTCTCCCCGGCTCTTGAAGTGGTTTTTGCCTTCCTCACCACTCTGTTGAACAAGTCCTCCACCCAGTAGTTCGCCGTGAAGTTCTTCGCTCGTAGCGCGAAAACAACGGTTTCTCCGGCCTCGTACACCGGAGGATTCCTCTCCACCTCTAATGCCGCGTCGCAACCAGCCCAACCCTCCTCTTTCAAAGAGGAGTCGCTCTCCGAGCTTGAATCGTTTCGGAAGAGCCAGGAGTTCGGCTCTCCAGGGGTTCCGTTAATGACTAAGGACTCCTTCCAAGAACCGTTCCAGTACTCTAAGGACTTCCCGTTACCGTTAGCGAGGGATGCGTCGTAATACACCTCGTCCACTAAAGAGCCGTTAAAGTATAAACGGACAACGTCTCCCTTGTTGCCCAAGCCGTTCCCGATGCTCTTCCCAGCGCTGTACACCGACGCGTTAATCCCTGAATAGTTGAACCCTTCCTCTACTATCAAGGCGTAACTCCCGTTGCCTGCTTTCAACCAGACTAGCGAGTCGTTGCTGTGAGCGTCGCCTACGGAGTAGCCGGAGAGGTCGCTGGTGCCGAAGACCTCGACGAACTCGTGCTGGTCGTCCCTCCCAAGAGGGTTGTACATCACCTCGTTTATCCTCACAACTCCCCCTGCTTGAACTGTTTGAAGCATTACTAAGAGCAACGCTGCAGCGACCAATCCCTCAGGGAAGCGCATGGAGGGTTGCAAATCAGTTTTTTTAAGAAATTGAGCCCTTCTTGGCCGGAAAGCTTCCGACCCGTCAAGCCCAGAAAAGAAACAGGCTTTTCATTCTACAATAGTAACAAACTTTTTTATATGGTTTTGTAACTACAAGGGGATAAGGGGTGTTTATGGGAATCGCGAGTTTCTTCAAGAAGAAGCAGAAAGAAGACGCCGCTCTCAAAGAACCAATCCCTTCGCGGCAAGAAAAAACAAGTGGAGAACCAACCCTTCCTCCCCAGCCAAGCAGCGGCGCAGCGCCTCAAAGCCCGCCTCAACCAACCGTTCAACCAACTCCTGAACCGACGCCTCCTCCGCTTCAACCCTCCTCTGAGCCAGCCAGCCCGCCTCTCCAACCAGTGCTGCCCCCCGGCACTGCTCCAGAGCCAAGCATTCCTCCTCATAGAGCTGAACAAGTCAACGCTATGAAGCTACCCCCTCCGCCGCCTCCAAGGCCTCACCAAGGACAACCACCCACATACATGCACCCTTCCCCTCTCACTGGCTTCAAGCCAGAAGAGCAGGAGAAGAAACCCTTGCCTGGCGAAGAAGCGGCTCCGCCACAGCAAGTGTTAGAGCAAGCCGTTCCAGAAGCAACTCCGCCTCAAGCAGAGCCACCCGTTCAGGAAAGCGTTGCGGAGGAGAAGCCCGGAGAAGAAACACCCTCACAAGTAGAGTCTGGCGGTGAAGCATCGCAACCAAGCCCTCCGAGCCAGGCATTCGAACTCCCCTCTCTTGAAGAGTCATCCGAACAAGAAGGGCGCGAGGGTTCAAGCGTTGAGAAGCCTCAACCGCCAAGCCCCGAGCTGCCGGAGCCAACCGTGTTCGAGGAAGCTAGGGAAAAACCCTCTGAAGAGGAAAAAGTGGACTTCACGAAGGACTGGGGCTCAGAAGAGGAACTAGAAACTCCCGGCGAGGGCTTTGAAGAGGAGCAAGAAGCAGAAGAGTCCTCTCTACTGAGAGGAGACGTGTACAAGACAGAGGGAGAACTCTACCTCAGCGCGCAGGGATACAAGGAGTTATACTCAGCTCTTAAAGACATAAAAGAGTCAGTTCAAGGCTTAGGCTCGGTGCTCCACCAATACACCACCCTCGCCAGGAACCAAGACAAAGCGTACCTGAGACTGGCAGAGGTCTTGAACGACGTTCAGGAAAAGCTGTTAGACGTGGACACTTTGATATTCGAGGAGAGGTGATATGATTGGAAAACACGCCGATATTCGTGAAGATTGAGAAGTACAAAGAGATAGTTAAGATAGTGGACTTGGTCAACGCGAAGCTCTCAGAGATAGAGCACTCCATCCAAGAGTTGAAGGAGATGAAGAAGAAGGAAGACGCTCAGATAGAGCGTTGGGAGGAGCAGTTAGAAACAGTGAATGAGAAGATGAGCTTCATAAACGAGACCTTGAAGGAGATGTGAGCAATGACTGGCTTCTTCACCACTATCAACGAGCCAAGGGAGTTCAGGAGGAACCTTTTAGAGTCCTCAAAGGAGATAATAAATATCTTGAAAGAGAACCAGCAACTCTCCCAGTTAAGAGAGGAGAAGGAGAAGAAGCTCAAGGCTTTGAAGAAGAAGTTCGACGAGTTGAACGCCTTGCTATCCCAACTCGAAACCTACCTTCCAGAAGACTCGTTGAAGGAGTTAGAGCAATTAATACCTAAGCGCGAGAAGCCCAAGACCCGCCATCACAAGAAGAAAAAAGCGTCGCCAGTGGTTAAGGAGATTGAAGAAGACGAGGAAGAGTTGAGGAAGTTGCAGAAAGCGTTAGAGGAGATAGAGAAGAAGCTGAAAGAGGTTTGAAGTTGAGGACCGGAATAAAAACAGCCACTTCCGCCCTGCTCTTAACCACGCTCACACTCTCCCCAGCGAGGGACTTGCAAGGATTAGTGGAGGAAGCGTTGAGAAACCCTAAACGGGTTGTTCAAGAATTAACTCCTTCCGTCAAGGTACCCGTCCGCGACAGCTACCTCAGCTTAACCCCTGCGTTGAGCAAGGACTTCTACGGAGTGAAGCTGAACTACGAGGGGGACTCTTTCCACGCCACCGGAACCCTCAGGGTGGGGAGGGATTACTTCAAGGTTGAGTTAAAGCTTAACCTTCGGTGAAAACCCTCCTCACAGGCACCCTATCCCCGAAGACGGAGTACGCGTTCAACCCGCTAAGCGTCAAGTTCACTCCTGAAACGTAGAGGAAGGGCGAGTCAACCCCTGCGCGTTCCAAGTGTTGAACAGCGGCGAATGCAAGCAACCTGTCACTGGTCAAGAGCAGAGCCGGTCCCCTCTCCCACCCCTTTACGAACCCTGAGAGAACCTCTTTATCAGTCCTGGTTAACGTCTCCGCCAAGCAGTTGGAGTGAAGCATCCTCCGCGCCCCCAACGCTAAGTCGTCCAGGTACGCCTCATCTATTAATTCCCCGCTTGACAACACGTGAGGCATCTCTAATTGTTGAATTATGTTCATTAACAAGGATGAGTGAGGCTTCTTAACACTCCTGGAATGATTTTTGTGAGCGTAATACTCCCTGCTCACCTCTTGGTGAACGCTCGCAGTAACCAGGAGTTTTGAATTATTGTCTATGAAGTTGTCCAAGAAGTAGTTGAAGAAGCCTTGGTAACTCTCCTTGTACGAGTCAACCGCGCCCACCACCTCTTCCCAAAAACTCTTCGGGAGCAGGTTTTTTGAATTGTACGCCATGCTCAACCCAGCCCAGACGTTGCTGCTGTCAAACACCACTGCGCGAGTCCTGAACCACACCTTTATAGCAGGGTAGAAGAAGCTGGTGTCAGCCACCACTAACTCTTTACTCCTCAAACGCTCCAATCCCGGAAAGTAGTTTATAGGCTCAACGTAGCTAAGCCATGCCTCAATCAACCCGTCCCCCGAGCGCTCCTTCACCAAGCTTTCCAAGCTCGCCATAAAGTTCAGCCAGCCACCTTTTCAAAACAGTTAGTCAACGCGAAGCACGAGTGTGGATGCGGGCGCCAGGATTCGAACCTGGGTAGGCACTAAGCCAACGGATGTCTTACCATTCATCGGATAGCTCCTCAGCACATCCTCAGCACTCAAACGGTCTTGAGTCCGTCCCGTTTGGCCACTCCGGCACGCCCGCTCAACGCATTGGCAGTGAAGCGCTTTTTTTAAGCTTTAGGGTTGCCCCGTTGAGAGTAGTGCGGCTGCCGGGATTCGAACCCGGATAAACGGCTTGGGAAGCCGTTGTCATGCCGTTAGACCACAGCCGCGCGTCCTCGAAGGAGGGGGTGTGCAGTATTTATTTAAATCATTTCCCATTCTTCAACCTCTGTGATAATAGGGATTGTGGGGAAGGCGAACGTTGGGAAGTCCACTTTTTTCAAAGCTTTAACTCTGGCAGACGTGGAGATAGCGAACTACCCCTTCGCCACTATCAAGCCTAACGAGGGCGTCGGCTTCGTCAGGGTTGAATGCGTGGATGAAGAGTTAGGGGTTAAGTGCCAGCCGAGGGAGGGCTTCTGTAGGGCAGGTTTCAGATTCGTCCCTGTAAAGGTTATAGACGTGGCGGGCTTGGTTCCCGGCGCTCACGAAGGGAAGGGTTTAGGCACTCAGTTCCTAAACGACTTGAACCAGGCTGACGCGTTGATACACGTGGTGGACGCCTCGGGAGGGACCAGTGAGAAAGGAGAACCGTTGCCGCCGGGCTCCAGAGACCCCTCTCTGGACGTCAAGTTCTTAGAAGTGGAGTTGGACTTCTGGTACTTGGACGTGCTGAGGAGGGGGTGGGAGAGGTTTTTGAGGAAGGTTGGAGCAGAGCACCTCTCCCTGGCAAAAGCGGTCTCCTTGCAAATGTCCGGGTTAGGAGTGTCTGAAGACGTCGCTAAGGAGTGCTTGAAAGGCTTCCCTGAACGATTAGAAGCATTCTCAGAAGAAGACTTGTTAATGCTTGCCCGCTCCCTGAGGAAAGCGACGAAGCCAATACTCGTAGCGGCTAACAAGATGGACGTCCCGGTTTCTACTGCTAACTTGCAACGCTTGAAAGAAGAGTTCCCGGACTTGTTAATCATAGGGGTGTCAGCAGAGGCGGAGCTCGCGTTGAAAGAAGCGGACAAGAAGGGGTTGATTGACTACGTTCCGGGCTCCTCCTCATTCAAGGTTTTAAAGCCGGAATCCTTGAGCAAGGAGCAGTCCAAGGCGTTGTCCTTCTTAAAGGCTTTCTTGGAGAGGCGCGGCTCCACGGGTGTTCAGGAAGCGTTGGACAAAGCGGTTTTTCAACTCTTAGGGTTCAAAGCGGTTTTCCCCGGAGGGGTTCACAAGTTAGAGGACTCCGAGGGAAGGGTTCTCCCTGATTGCTTCCTACTACCCCGCGAAGCCACTGCTTTAGACTTCGCTTACAAGCTGCACAGCGACATAGGGGACAACTTCGTTAAAGCAATTGATGTTAAGAAGAAGATCCCTGTTGGCAAGGAACACGTCTTGAACCACAGGGACGTGGTGGAAGTAATGTTTAAGAAGTGACTTACTCCTTCTCCTTAGCTAACCCGTACTTCACCAAGAACTCTTTATACCTTTGGAAGTCCTCGCTCTCCTTGAAGGCTTTTTTCTGCTTCGGTGAGAGTTTCTCCAGCCAGGAGTGAGTTATCTTCAACACTTCCTTAACCTCTTCATCCACTAACGACTTGGACGCCCTGAGCACTTCTTCCTCCAAGTCCTCGTCGAATTCTTCCTCCCTCGTCTTGAAGCCGAGGAACGCTCTGAGCTTCTCCAGCAATCCCTCTCTCTCCTCTTCCAACTCTTCCTCTGTTTCCTCCAACTCTTCCATCTCCTCCTCTATGCCTTCAATCTCGCCTTCCAACTCTAACAACTTCCTCCGCTCCTCCTCGCTCAACTCTTCTGACTCTATGACTTGCCTCCTCTTGAACGAGAACAACCGCCTAAGAAAGCCGGGCTTCGCGTATTCCAGCTTAACCCCGCCCTCCTCTAATTCCTCCAAGTCTAAGTCTTCCTCTGCGCGCGGCTTGACCCTTATCCTGAACGCTTGCTCCCCTAACTCTTGCTGCTTCCTACGCCTCTCCTTTATGTAAGCAGCCATCTCCAAGTTGAACCTTTTCTGATTCGCCATGACAACCCTCTTAAACCGTTGCTTATATAAATTTAACGCTCCTCTCAAGCGGGGCAGGCTCCGCCTCGCACTCCCCCTTCAACGCCGCGTACACTTCCGGCCTGTGAATCATTAACTCCTCGTCGCTTAACTCCTCCAACTCGTGGTAGAAGACCAACCAGTCATTAGTCTCGTACAAGTAGTAGTCCGGCTTCCTCTCGCTCTTGTTCCTCAACGGCTTGTAGAGAATGGTAGCAACTATCAGCTTAGGAGTCCTGTTGTTAGACTCCTTCTCAATCGCTTTTATCAACCCTGTCAAGCAGTTCCCGGTGTCCCAAACGTCATCCACTAAGAGCAAGGTGTCCTTCTCCGTTAAGTTCTCAGACACGTACTCCACCCCCCTAATGGTGAGGTCTTTCTTCACGTTCCCAGAGCCTATGCCCACGTATCCCTGGGCTGTGAGGTCGAAGAAGTAATCCACTAACTCCTTGCTCAACCCCTCCTCTTCCAGTCTGCGCTTGTAGTACTCGTGAACCGCTGTAGCTACAGGCACGCCACCCCTCCTAATACCCATTAAGTAAAGCTTCTTCCTCTTAGACGGCTTAACCCCTCGCTCCCACAAGTACTTACCAAGCTTGAAGCCGTTCAGCGTTAAGAAATCCGGCGGTAGGAATACCTTCCTCTCCTCCTCTGCCATACAAAGAGGTGTTCTGTTTCATTAATAAAAT
>CAZTPT010000032.1:0-7605 GCA_964615705.1 uncultured Methanosarcinales archaeon | reverse complement strand
AGTGCGAAGACGAGGAAACCACTATTCAAAGCGAGCAATACCGGTTCACGGTTAAAGAAGAATCCTCGCAGCAATCCCCAACTAAGGAAGAGCAAGGCTTGACGGTGGAAGAACTTGACCGAGATTCCATGATTGAAGAACTTGAAAACGTGTTAAAGCTCTACTCATCCCTAGGAGTGAAGGAGAGAGGCATCCTTGAAAAGCTCGGCTTCTACGAGCAGGCCAAGACAGCTCTCAAAATGGTGCAAAGGTCTGCCAGGGACATACACGACTTGCAGTACCGAGTAGCTTTGACGGATGAGGAGAGAGAGGCAGAGAGAGAGAAGATAATAAAGAAGACCGTTAACGCTTACAACGCGGTGGTGAGCGACTTGGAGGTGTTAAGCTCCAAGTCATTCGTGGAGTACCCTGAGAAGGAAGATTTGGAACCAGTGCTTAGGGCTTACGCAGACGCTAACAACGTGGCTTACTCAGAGCAGTTGCTGGAAGACGCTGCCAGCTTGCAAGGAGAAATCCTCGTGTCCACCAAGCTCTACACAGTTAATCTTGAAACCCTTGGAGGAACGTCGAAGTCAATAACGCTAGTGGTTAAAAGCGTTAAGACCACCTTGGAAAACACCAAGCACTACTACCTCTACGAATACGTGCCGAAAGAAGCCGTGAGTTCCGCATCTGAGATAAGCAGTCCTTCAGAATTCGAGGTTGTCAAAGAGGACCCTGTGCTGTTATTCCCCTTCTCAACTGACTTGGTGTACTACTTCAACGGCACCGCTGACCTGGACGACTTGAAAACAACGAGGACAGTCCTGATAAGAGAAGGGTTGGGGAAGGAGTTGAAAGCAGTTACAGGGGGCATAACGATGACCACTTTCAAGCCGAACGCTAAGCTCTCCTTGATAGTCCTCGCAGCCCTCCTCGCAGCGGGCTACTTGTTGGAGAGGAAGGGGTTGCTCTCCAAACTCTTAGAATTCGTAACGTCAAAGGAGGACCAGAAACAAGTTCACTACATAACAGTGTTGCTAAACGACGCCCTAGACAACTTGGAAGCGGGGTACTACGACAAGGCATCCCTCATCTACAGGGAGATAAAGCTGGCTTACTCCCAACTCTCCCCAAGGTATCAAGACGAGCTCTACCCTAAGGTGTTGGACTTGGTGAACCGTTTAGACATAGCTTACTCCAGGCAGTTGTTGAAAGCGTTAAACGAGGCTTTGCGAGAAGAAGACTACGAGCTAGCCCACGACTTGTACGAGAAGTTGAGAGCTACTTACGACAAGCTAGGAAGCGATTACAAGGAGCAAGTGTACTCCGCAGTGGTGCAGATAGCTAAGAGGATGCGAGCATGAAGAAGTACGTGGAAACGCTGTTGTTAGGAATCCTGGTAATAAGCGCCGCTTACGGCTTGGTAACCATTGCGAAGTTCATAGGCTACGCCTACCTCGCCACTCACGCCGGAACGGTTACAGAGGTGAACCTGGAATTCACTGAGAGCCAGCCCTACTACGCAGGAGTAGCAGGAGTCGCGGTTAGGTTTCCAGGATTCACCACCACGCCAAGCATAGAGTTGAGGGGGAACACCATTGACAAGGAAAACCTCCTCTTCGACTGCATAGCTTCCTCTGATCCCAGGGAAGTGTATGCCAGCGCGACGCCGCCGAGCCAGTTAGACCTGAGCAGCGTGACAGCAGCCACTCCTGAAGAAGTGGACGCCTACCTAGGCATTAACAGCACTAGCATAGTGTCCGCCACTAACACTTACAAGGAAACCTTCACGATTCAACTAGGCGCTCAGAGCATCACAGCCCCTGGAACTAGGACTTACACAACTAACTTGGAGAAGAGCAACTTCACCACCGTGTTGTTGAAAGACGCCAACGGCAAGTTATTCTTCGCTTCCATACTCACCAACTTGACGACTTGCTTTGACACCTCTGTGTGCAACTACCAATTCCTGCTCCCCATAAGGAACGGCACTAACGAGACTTACTACTTCTTCCCAGACCCGAACGACAACTGCCCTGAAGGAGAAGTAGGAACCCAACTCTTAGGCAAAGTTGTGGGGAACGTCACGGACTCCTCCGGCAACCCGTTAGAGAACGTGATAATAGAAGTCGCGGGTTACACAACACTCTCTGACAAGCAAGGAAGGTATAACTTAACCACTGTTTCAGGCACTCACAACTTGTTCGCCATAAAGGAAGGCTTTCAAACCTACAAGTCCAACGTGACAGTTATCGCTGGAAACACCACCACTCACAACATAGTGATGGTAGCGGAGGTCACTCCTAACCCATTCACAGGCCCAGGAGTTGGGCCAGGGCAGGACGCGCCTGGAACTAAGACGCAGGAAGGGGTAGGCCCCGGGCAAGGGCCTGGCGAGTCGCCAATCGCGCCGATAATAGAGCAGCCCAAGAAAATCGAGGGGACTGACTACGTGATAAGCCTGCTGGACTTGAAGAGGAGGATTAGGAAGGGGAGCTTCTTGCAAGAAGTTATAAGGTTCTTCAGCTTCAAAGACCACGTAGCCACTGTTTACTTGGAGGTGAACGGCAGCGTTAAAGACTTGATAACCCTGGACAAGGAGAAACTCCTCGTGAACCCTGACGGGTCTGAAGAAGCCACGATCACTATATTCGGGAAAGGTGACGTTGGGACTTATAACGGGACGCTCATCATAACCGGGGATATGAACGCAACTATACCAATAGAGATAGAAGTCCTCCCCCAGCAAAAAGTGCCTGTGGAGGCTTTACTCCTAGAAATAGAAACCTCTAGGAAGGACTACTACCCCGGCGACTCTGTGAAGTTGAAGACTGACTTGAGAAACATGCTCACAGACCAGTCCTACCCGGTCTCCCTCTTATTCACCGTTCAAGACGACAAAGGGGAGAGGACTGTGTGGAGTTACAGCACCAACGTGTTCTTGAAGACTAGCTTCACCGTTATCAAGAGTTTCAAGCTGCCGAAGGACTTGGAAGCTGGTGACTACGTTTTAAGAGTAACCGCGAGGTACCTCGGACTGGCTAGCGGGGCTAGCACCATATTCAAAGTTAACGTTCCATTCCTTCAAAGAATGCTCTTCGGAAAGCTGCCAGTGTGGGCAGCCATTCTAATCCTCATCGGATTAGCAACGCTCGGAGGAGTTGCTTTCTACGTTAAGAAGAGGATAGAGGCGAAGAAGAGGTACCACTTAAGGGTTGACTACAAGACGTTGCCGAAGCCAGGGGCGAGGAGCATCTACGTCGGGAAGATAGCGGAGAGTGACCACAAGGTTTACTTCAACCTGGAAAACTTCAAGACGCACACCATCGTTGCTGGGAGCACGGGAGGGGGTAAGTCGGTTTCAGCCCAGGTGATAGTGGAGGAAGCGTTGAAGAAAGGCGTCGCAGTCTTAGTCTTTGACCCAACAGCGCAGTGGACTGGGATGCTGAGGAAGTGCACCGACAAGACCATGCTCTCCCTGTACAGCTTCTTCGGGATGAAGAAGTCAGAAGCTCAAGCCTTCAACGGGAACATAAAAGAGATAACAGACGCGAGGGAAGTCATAGACGTTATGAAGTACGCCAAGCCGGGAGAGGTGCAAGTGTTTGCCTGCCACAAACTAGACCCAAGAGACATGGACGTGGTTGTTGCTAACGCTATAAGGCAGTTCTTCCACGCAAACCTGCAAGAGTCAAAGCCGTTGAAGATGCTAGTAGTGTTTGACGAGGTTCACCGGTTATTGCCAAAGTTCGGGGGCTCAGGGGAAGGCTTCCTCCAGATAGAGAGGGCGTGCAGGGAGTTCAGGAAGTGGGGTATCGGCGTGATGCTGATATCCCAAGTGTTAAGCGACTTCGTAGGCACTATAAAGGCTAACATAAACACGGAGATACAGATGAGGACTAGGGATGAAGGAGACCTTGAAAGGATTAGGCAGAAGTACGGGGAGGACGTGTTAAGAAGCCTGGTCAAGGCAACCGTGGGCACCGGCATGGTGGAGAACCCTGCCTACAACCACGGCCAGCCGTTCTTCGTGGCTTTCAGGCCATTGTTGCACTCCACTCAGAGGCTTAGCGACGAGGAGATAGAGAAGTACCACTTGTACAACGAGAAGATAGAAGAGTTAGAGTACAACTTGCAATTATTAGAGGAAAAAGGAGTGGACGTTTTTGACTTGAAGCTTGAGTTGAAGCTAGCCTTGGACAAGGTGAAGACGGGGAGCTTCAACGTTGTTGACGTCTACCTGGAAAGCTTGGAGCCAAGGGTGAGGAAGGAGTGGGAGAAGCTAGGCGAGGAGCCGAAGAAGTTGGAGAAGAAGCTGATAAGCATGGAGGAGTTAAGGAAAGAATTCGAGGCGGCTAAGAAGGAGAGGGAGAAGTACGAGAAGGAGATGGAGAAGGAGGGGAAGAAGGAGGAAGAAGTTCCTCCTTGGAAGAAGGACGTTCCTCCAGACAAGTTGTTGAAACTGGTTAACGGGATGCTGGTGATAAACGAGAAGTCCTTGTACGACGAGATATACGCCATGAGCGACGAGGACTTCGCGAAGCACGTCAACGAGGAGAAAAATGACTTCGCGGACTGGTTGGAAGACGCTGTTAAAGACCTTGAATTAGCGCAGCACTTCCGAGCTACGACTGACAAGGCTAAGATGCTTGAACTCCTCCAGACAAGGCTGGAAGGAAAGCCGTTGCCAAAGCTAACCCCTGAGGAGGAGAAGAAGTTGAAAGAGTTGTCAGCGTTCAAAGCGTTAGGAGGGGAAGCTTCCGAGGAATCAAGTCCTACCAGAGGCGAAGAAGCAAAATCCAAGACTGAAGAAGTGGCAACCCCTCAAACTATAGATGAAGCAGTTCAACCTGTGGTAGGAAGCGAGGAGCGAGAGGTGGGTGAAGATAAGGTTGAGGCATCAAAGCCGCAAACCTTGGAGGAGATGAGTTCTTCAACACCTACTCCTCAAGAGGGAGGGGAGGGGTTGGAAGAGTTAGTTACTAACGACCCTTCCAAGTACTTCCACCTAGCCAACGGCAAGGACTTGAGGAGCGTGAAGGAGTTGAAGGAGTATTTGAAAGAAATGCCGGACGAAGTTTTCAAGAGGCACGTTGGAGAGGACTACAACCACTTCGCGGACTGGATAGAAGGAGTTTTCCACCAGAAAGAGTTAGCAGACCAGATTAGGAGGTTGAAGGATAAGAACGAGATGGCGGAGGCGTTGTGATGGACGAATTAGCTGAGAAGATTAAGGATTTCAGCGAGGAAGTGGAGAAGAAGTACGACGAGAAGTTGGAGAAGCTTAGGATGCCTGAGGAGGAGGAAAACCCTGAGCTACGCGTGTTGGAAGAAGCCTACGCAGAACTCTCAAGGAGGATTAGCGAGGCTAGGAAGAGAGGAGCAGACGTCTTCGCAGCTAATAACTTCCTCTTAGGATTTAAAGGAGCGTTGCAAGCGGCTAAGGCCTTCAACTCTGAACGAGACTTGGAGAAGGCAAGGTTGCTCAAGGAGAAGGCGGAGGCAGAGTTGGAGGAATCTTTAAATAAGCCATCCCTAAACGTGAGGGAAGAAGTGGAGGTTAGAGCTGAGAAGTTGTTAAAAGACTCGGAGGAAGAGTTATGAGGATTCCTTTCTTCAAGAAGGGGAAGAGCAGGGACGAGATAATAGCAGAAGCGGCAGAGGTTAAGGAAGAACCAGTCGTTAAGGAAGACTCGGAGATAAAAACAGGTAACGCAAAGCTAGACTTGGAACTGACCAAGATTAAGAGTCAGATAGACGCGTTGAACGAGGTCAGAAAGGCTAACGCGGAGCGCTTCAACCGTTTAAGCGAGCAGATAGGAGAGCTTAGAGGAATGATAACAGACATCTCCAAAACTGTTTCCAAGGTAGAAGTAGGCGCCACTAAAGCGATAGACCTCGTTGAAAGCGTTCACCCCGAGAAGTTAATGATCGAGGTTAGAAAAACGGATAACAAGATTGAAGCGCTAAGAGCTCAGCTGGACGGCTACGAGGCAAGGCTGAACGACTTAATGTCAGAGCTTAAGAAGATGAGAGAGCAGATGAGCGTTTATCAAGGCTTGGAACAAGTAGCCCAGTTAAACGATGAGATGAAAGACGAGCTGGCAGAGATGAGGAAGATGCAAGTCCTGATTCAGAAACACGCAAGCAAGGTTGAGAGCATCTTCGTAGAGGTGAATAAGAAGTTCGTCGAGTTTGACAAGTTCAACGACGTGGTGAAGGATTTGAAGAGGCAGTTCGACGCCATCCAGGAAGACATGAACAAGTTGAAGGTGGCAGTGGATAACAAGTCTGACAAGAAGGAGTTTTTGAAGCTGGTGGAGAGGTTTTCAAGCTTTGAGAAACACACCGACAATGTGTTAAGCCTGATAGAGAAGCGCTCCAAGGAGTTCAAGCAAGAACTCCTGGAACAATTCAACAAGGTGAAGAAGGAATTAGAGGAGTACTACTCCATAAATCCGGACGCGAATCCTACTAAAAGAGAGGAAGCGCTGGCTACTAAGGGGTTGCTATCAGGCATTCTGGAAGGGGTGAAGGTTCTGCCTCAAAAAAGGAAAGAAGAAGCTTCTGAGAAGAAGATAATAACCAAGAGCTTGGAAGAAGGAGCCTCTGAGGAAGAGAACACGGGAAACCAAGCCGGCACTGAGGAAAACAATCCTTGAAAAACCGAAACCTTTAAAAAAGAAGTGCTTGGTTACTCTACTCATGGCTCCGTACGAGGAAGACGAGGACTTCGAAGAGGTTTACGACGACGAGGGGAGAGAGGACTTGTTAGGAGACGACGAGATATCCCCCGAAGAAGAAGCCTTCATGGCTGGTTACGAGAAAGACGCTGAGGAGTCAGAGGAAGAAGACAAGAAGTACGAGGAAGCCTTTGAAGAGGGAAGCGAGGAGGAGTGAGTGTTCCCTTAAAAGCATTTTCACTTCAAAAAACTATTTTTTCTTCAAAACCCCTTTCTTGAACGCCGCTCATTTATTAATCCTTGAAGGAACTTCTCAACAGCCACCCCTGTCCTCAACTCATTCTTTTTCTTCACGGACAGAGCCCTAGTTTCTAACTCTTTGTCACCAATGGTCACCACGTAGGTTGCTCTTTCAAGCCAGGCATCCCTCACCTTTCGCCCCATGGTTTCATTCCTGGAGTCCAACTCCGCTCTGAACCCATTAGACCTAAGCTCTTTAACCACTTCCTCTGCGAAGCCGAGAACTCTGTCAGTCACTGTTAAAACCTTTACCTGAACGGGGCTCAGCCAGAGGGGGAACCATCCTTTGGTGTGCTCTATCAACAACCCGAAGAACCTCTCAAAAGAGCCCAGGATTGCTCTGTGAATCATTATGGGTTGGTGCTCCTTGCCGTCCTTGCCCTCGTAGCGAAGCTTGAACCTCGCAGGCATTTGGAAGTCTAACTGCACCGTTCCGAGCTGCCAACTCCTCCCCAAAGAGTCCTTCACGTGGAAGTCAATCTTGGGACCGTAGAACGCTCCCTCTCCAGGGCTTATCCTGAAAGCAAAACCTGCTTTTCGCAACGCTGATCGCAATGCTTTCTCAGCGTTCCTCCAAGCCTCCTCGCTCCCCATCGCTTTCTCAGGCTTTGTTGAGAGTTCAACCTCGAATTCTTGGAAG
>CAZTPT010000031.1:0-7615 GCA_964615705.1 uncultured Methanosarcinales archaeon | reverse complement strand
CCTCCCCTTAAATTTCACAATTGTTCCTAGCAGTTCGTGCTTCACCTCTTCAAAAGCCCCTGGCTGGTTCTTCATATTCAACAACTCCTCCTCTTCTAAGCCGAGAAGCTCTTTTGCTTGCTCCCTCCACATCACTGCTCTAACGTTGTCAGAGCCGTCGTCTATGAACAAGTTTAACACGTAGCCGTAGTCTGGCTCTTTCACCTTGCCGTGCACCGAGCACTCGTAAACTCCTTCTTGTTCTTGCAATCTCTTCCCGCAGCCAGGACAGGTTTCGAAGAATCTTGGGTCGAACACTTGGACTATGGTGGCTAACACTTCCACGCCCACGTCGCCTTCCTTCAATTCTTCTATCTTCTTCCTCACACCTCCCCCTGCTGCCACGTTCACTTTTACCCCGGCAGGGTTTACTTGCAACGCGGAG
Organism: uncultured Methanosarcinales archaeon; assembly: GCA_964615705.1. Classification (GTDB taxonomy): domain Archaea; phylum Nanobdellota; class Nanobdellia; order Woesearchaeales; family CAYNLP01; genus CAZTPT01. The sequence continues at coordinate 7,191 of CAZTPT010000031.1, read as the reverse complement.
CCTTGGCTCATGTGGAGTTCTAACCTCCCGTTGTTCTCCCTTGCCTGAGCCCCCTTAACCAGAACCACGTCGCCTTCGGAAACCTTTTCAGCCAGGTCTGCCTTGTCGTTCCAGAAAACCACTCTCAACGTGGCTGTACCATCGCTTATCAACAAGCTTGCCAGCTTTCCAACCCTGTCTTGGGTTGTGAATGTTTTAACGTCGTACTTCCTAACCACTCTTCCTGCAACCTCCACGCTCCTCATACCTGGAAGAACGTTTTTCAACTCTAACCTTCCAGACGCTTCGAACAACTTAACCCCTAACTCGTTGGCAACGATGTGAGCAGCGCCTTCCTCTGAAACAAGCCCTGACAATTGTTCCATCTTCTCCTTGATGCGTTGGTCCAACTCAGAAGCGCTTATCTTCGCAGATTCAAGTATTCTCTTCTTCAACGCGTCCAGAGGAATATTAATCACTCAAAAACACCCCTTTAGAGAGGGTTGTAACCGTTTTTTATAAAGATTACTGTGGATTGTCTTGCGGACTGTTGATGTTCTCGAAAGGGTTTAAAGGGCAAACCTTTTCCTCGAAGAACTCATCCATCTTCTCCTTGACCTTACTCTCCACTTTCTCCTTTTCCTCGTCGTACAACTTTTCGTACAGCTTTTGCTTCGCCACTTCTTCAAAGCCATTCACCGCTTCCTGCACCGCTTTCACAGGTGCTTGGTTCATGAAGACTTCCAGCACTTTCTTCACGGCTTCTTCTTTCAATCCGAGCAAGAACTTCTTCCACAACTTGAAGAACTCCCCGCTTCGCATACGCGCTAGGAATTGTAGGAAGTCTTCCACTCCGTACTTGTCAAGCAACGCCTTCATCAACTCCTGCGCCGCTGGCGGGCCGTACCTTCCCTTTAAAGAGTCCCTGAACAAAGCATTCACTTGGGCTTTTGTTAGTTTGAAGTCGTCCTCCTCAGCCACGAACACTAGCTTTTCGCCTTCCTCCGCCTTCGCGTTGTATTCCAGGTTTCTCCGCGTTAAGGTAGCGATGACTTCTCTCAGCATTAGAGAACCCTTCCTCGCGGCTTTCAAAACTTCCGCCTTCTCCTCAACGCTTAAAGCATCATACTTTGAAAAGTATTCTTGCAAGGCTTGCCTGTAAGCACGGCTTTCTGAACTATACTTTTCTATGAACTTAAGAGCTAATTCCTTCTTCTCAGGCATGTTCAACGCTTTGTTTAATTCCTTCAAAGCTTCGCCCTTCCAATCCTCAGGGGCGCGGCGCGTCTCTAGGAGTTTCTTTAACGCTTGTTTGTTCTCCTCGTAAGTGGTGAGGGTTTGTGTCACAACAGCTTTGTACTTCTCCGCGCCCACCTTCTCCGCCACGTCCTCCACCACTTCGTCCCTGAGTTCTTGGAGGAAGACCTTGCCCGCATCCACTTCTCCCAAGAAGTTTGAGAGGGGGGAGTTCCCAGCCACCTCTACTATCTTTGAGAAGTCCCCGCTCCTAATAGCGTCTGCCGCTTCGGCAACACTCTTCTTAACCTTTACGTAAGAATCTTGCAACTCCTTCAACCCTAACTCCTCTATAACCCTGTCCTTGACTGGGGGGAACTCCACGCACTTCTCCACCGCTTTCCCTTGGTTCCCCTCGCTGTCAACCGGCACAACCTTGACGCAGTATCCTTGAAAGTTAATCCCTAACTGCTGGATGGCTGACGAGCCGCAGTTCTTCAAGGTGAAGACCGCCTTGTCCCCAACCACTGCTGCTTCCCTCTTGTTGAAGAACTCCACCTTTCCGTCCTCTTTCGGGAGCTTGACGTAGGCGCAATTGCCGCCTAGGGTTTTCAACAAGTCGTTGTCAAATTCCAGTTTTTCCTCTTCTAAAGACACGTCTGCCTTTAGGGATGCCAAGTAAGGATTCCTCGCTTGCACAAAGACCGGCTTGGAATGAGTCGAACCTGGTTGGTAGCAGTAAACTTGGAATCCTGCAACGTCTCCTTTCAACTCCACAGCCACTTGCAAAGCAGACTTCTTAGACTCCGGGACCAGGCTTAACACTAAGTTAGTGAGTTCTGGGCCGAGCAACAGGTTAAGCCCTGCCTTCACCGCCTCGTCCTTCACTGAGCCGGCCAGGTCTTCCTCGTCTTCCTCCACTTTTTCAACCTCCACTCTCCCTGCTTCCGGTACCTCGTTTCTAAGCTCTAAGGAGAACTTGACCACTTCTGAATCATCGGAGCGCTCAGCGCAGAGGGGGAATGTTTTCTTTCTAGGTATGCAGAAGGGCTTGCCGTTCTCGTTCAACACCACTGTTACCTTTCCTTTCTCCAGCTTGTACAATAACAACTCGTCCACGTCTTTTTGCCCGGTGGGCGTTGTTAGCTGGAAGACAGGACTCCACAGGTTCCTGTCCTTCACGGACAGCTTCAACTCTGCCTTTACAGGAGTGCCTCCCGCTATTGCTGAGTAGGACGCGACGCTCTCCCCTAAGGCGTACATCTTCTTCTCTTCGCCGTAGTAAGTTATGGTGGAGGAGTTCAGCAACAAGGTGCCCTTACCAGCCCATTCAATCCTTGGCTTCAACGAGCACACGCACCCGTACTGGTCGTTGTTCAAGCAGTACTCGTAGAACAACACCACCTCGCTGTACAAGTCTTGGTCGCACTCCCTTTGAATGTTGAACTCGTCTTGCGCGGTGTTGAACACTTCTACTTGCTCGTCCAGGCACGCCTCTGGAGCTTCTCTGCAAATCTCCCAAGCCTGCCTCGCCCAATCCACCAGTTCTGAGTAAGCATTGCCTTCCAGATTCACCTCTCCCGGAACTTCTAACTCGAAGTCAGGCTTGTACTTGTAAACACCCACCACCTCGCTTTCAGAAGCGTTAATCATGCTTGACAAGAAGGAGCATTGCTCTTTGAACTTGGACTTGTAAAACCGCCCGTTCCAAGCAGCTGAGGATGAGCAGCTCAAAGCGTTCCCGCTCGCCCTCAGCTCTGCTAGTTGCTCTTCTTTGTAAAAGCATAAAGCATTGACCGCTTTGTCCTTTCCAAAGTCCGCCTTGGTGTACACTTTCAAGTCCAGGTGCTTTGCTTCTGAGAACCCTGTGTTGCCCATTTCTCCGATGACTTGACCCTTCACCACCGAGTCTCCTGGCTTAACCCTTATCGAGCCGTGCCTTAAGTGGTTGTACCTTGAGTAAAGGTTGTCAGCGTGCTTGACTATCACGTTGTTCCCGTAGCCGTGGCACTTCCTCTCACAACTTGGTTGCTGTTTCAAGTTACACGTTTGCAAGTCGCAAACACTGACGACCACGCCGTCACCTATAACCCTCACGAGGTCGTCCCCGGTCCCAGAGACGAGGTCTAAGCCGTCGTGGAAGTCCGGGTTGCTACCCAGCATCCTCCTCCCCCAGCACGACGTAACTATTGGGGATTTCACTGGAATTTCAAGGTTGAAAACAGGGAGAGCCCTCTTCAACACCATTGATTCCTCCAAGTAGTTAGTAGCGTTGCCAATGATGAAAAGCTTTCCGTCCATCCTCTTCAAGGATAAATCGTAACCACTAACCGCGTCCCTAGCCGCTAGCAAGGGGTTCAAGTTTTCCAAGAAGAACTTTGAAAATGTTTGAAAACCAGCGGAGGGCCCGCAGAACTCTTCCTTCGTGGACCACTTGTTGTAAAGGAACGAGCCGCACCTGGTTTCCTCCAAGCTCAGCTCTGAGTCAGAACCCTCGCCTGCTTTCCTGAACAAGAATCCTGAAGCAGAGTATTGCTTGAACCCTTCAAGCACGGCTTTCCTAACGCTAGAGTCTAACAACAACAATTTTTCCTGAGCGTTAGCCACTGCTTCAGCCAGCGCTGCTTGGTACTCCCCAACCTTTTTAGCATCCCCGCTAACACTCACCACTCTGAAGTTTGAGTCCACGGCGTAGAAAGCGGTGAGCATCAAAGCCACGAAAGTGACGTACACTAGCACTGAGTAAAAGCTACCCTTCTTCCCAAATCTCTTCAGCGTTACCATTCCTCCTCGCTCACTTTGGTTGCAAGTATCTCTGCGACTTGATAAACTCTATCTTGTCATAAGTTCCGTAAATAATGAATTCCAGGTTTGCAAATCCTTCCTTTAAAGGAACCCTTTCTTCGTAACTCTCCTCCCTGTTCGTCTTGTACTTCCCTTCAAGGACGCCTTCCACTTCGACTTCTTTGCCATTAGGATAGCGAACTTTTAAAGTTGAGACAATCCCTTCTCCCAACAATCTGTTAACCACTGTTTTCAAGAAATTTCTCAGTTGAAGTTCTGCTTCCTCGTCCCCCCCAGCCATTCTTACAAGGTCTAAAACTCTTTCAGCGTCTGGCACTCCGTCAAAGTCAAGGTCTTTGTCAATCCTAACGCTTAACAAGTATGGGAGGAAGAAGTGGTTGCTTATGGTTTCAACCTTCGCGTTTTCAAACTCTGCCGACCTGGTTTTCAGCAATATCATAAACGCCGCGATGGTTACCACTAGTAACAACAAGATTATGATGTCCGTCCAGCCAGTGATTCCTTTCTTGTTCAAGGAACCAACACCTCCACCCGTAGAAAACCTGGTTGATAATTTCCCTTGTTCTTAATCGTTACTGGGAACAACTTCACCGTTCTAGCAGGGGCTCCTTTCAAACCAGCATCTACTAAGGGCTTCCACGACTGGTACAGCTGCTTCTTGTAATAAACAGATCCTATCTCCGAACCCTCCAGGTGGAGGAGTGTGAGCTTGGCTGCTAACAAGTCCCTGTCCAGCTTCAGACTTGACAAGGACTCGTCCGTGAAGTTCTCCAAGGGAATAACTCCTTGGTAAACCCTCCCGCTTAATCCGTGGTAGTTGATGTAATCGTTGTTCAAAACGTTAACCACGAAGGTTTCAGCCACTACTTTTTCAGGCTTCAACTTCGTATCCGAGTAGTTCAGAATCACTATGCTTATTGCTAAGAACGCTGTCAGGGTTAACCCTATTATTCTGAAGAACATCGCTATTTGGAAGTCTAGCTGCGCCTTCCTCACCCGCGCACCTCCACTAGCTTGTCATCCTCCTTGGAAATGTTTATAAACACTCCTTTAACAAAGGAATCTTCTTGTTCTAGTTCTTTAACGTAAGCGTAGCTGGAGCTGAAAGGCTTCGCCTTTGACTCTTCTTCTTGAACGCTCACCTTTCCCTTCTCAAACTTAAATGACAAGTCGAACTCGGAGTAAGCGTCGTATCTCAAGGAAAGGTTTCCTTGCAAGCCGTTAGCCTCTTGCAAAAGAGTGGCTAGGTCGTAAGCGTAGAACTCTTTCTCAAACCCTGAACCAGAAACTGCTTCGTTCACGAACCAGTAAGCGGAGAGTATTACAACCGCTGCGAATATCAACTCCATCGCGTATTCAAACAACAAGTTTTCCGAACCTTTCTTGCTTAGCTTCATTTCTTCTTACAAGAGTAATAAGTATACTCAAAACCGCCTTGCTTGAACTCGGTTTGAACCTTGCACTCCTGGTTTATTTTAACCTTGCACTCCCCCCTCGTGCACGCGCTTAACTCCTCACCTGAGCAACTCTTTTCTCCGTCAATCTTGCAGTAATCCTCACACCTTGAAACCTTGGAGCAGTCAATTGTGGAGTAGTACTCAACGCTTCCTTCTTTGAAGCAGTAACCTGCGTTGCGAACTTCGCCCCCGCAAGCGCAGTAGTTAGAGATTTTTCCTTCCTCGCAGTTTTCCACTTCTTCAAGATGGCATATCCTGCTCTCCTCACTCATGACGCACCTGTAATTCTTTCCTTCTTTGGTTATGATTGCGGAAACGGTTTCATCCTTGCATTCGCTCTCGGATAGGTCAGAACACTTCACGAAGTACTTCTCGCGCTCAGCAAAGTCTTTCCTGAACGAGGTTATCAAGACGTAGTTCTTGTTGTTCTTCTTCAGTTTTTCAAGGAACAAATTCCAAGTTCCTTCTTTAAAGTCGCCGTATATTAACAAGTGTTGGGGGACTATTCTCACACCGGGGGGGACTCCTTCGTTAACCACTTCTTTTAACTCCTTCCTAACCGCTCCCGCGTATCTGCTTGAATCAGGCTTGCTCACATACCAAGAATACCCTATGAAGTAAACTTCTCCTGGGAACGTCCAACACTTCACCAAGTCTTCGTCCTTCTCCTCTTCCTTGTTAGACTTCACAGTGGCGCTGTACAAGCAGAGGCAAGCCTTCTCCTTACACCTCCCAGGCCTGTAAATCCTCCTCCCTGTTTTAGTCTTTACAAAGTCTCCGCTTCCACTGTCAAACCCTACTAGCGTGTAATCCTTTTTTATGTAAAACGTGTCAGTGTCCCAAGCGTAGCCGGACTCGTCTTTTAACAACTCCCTGACTATCTTGGCAAGTGTTTCAGCGTTTTGCAGCACTGCTTGTTCTTCAGGAGAGCTGAAAAGTATTGAAACAAGCTTAGTCATAACTCCGAACGCTAGCATCAATATTAAAACTCCGAGAACCAGTTTGACCGTGGTGGTTAAGAAGAGCAGTCCTTTTCTCTCATCATTTCTCATAACACACTGTTTTATCCTTTTTTTCATACTTGAATGCCTTGAAATTGTCACCATTAACATCGTATCCGCTGGTTGTTGGGTTATACTTTAAAACATATTCCTTATCTTTGTTGCAGAACTTGAACCCCAACTCCTTTTTAATTAGTGCTTTGCCAGCCCCTTCCTTTTTATAAGACGCTTCACCCCCCTTAAAGACTAGGACGTAACCGTCTGACAGCAACCCTCTTCCGTCCGCGTCTTCCTTCACAGCGGTGGTTGCGAAGCTGCACCGCTTCTTTGACTTCTTTGAGTGACAGTCTCTTAACACCTCAATCATTCTCTCAAACATCAACTCCCTGTTAACCCTTTCCTTGGCCGGGTCCGTTACGGGTATGCAGCAAGTCATTCCTTTCTTCTTACACTCAGGGTGTGGCAAATTGTTTTCACCGGTCAAGCAGCTAGGACGGCACATTCCCGGCGCGTCGCTGTACCCGCAACCAGTGAGGCCCGTTAAGGTTTCATCTCCTTTCCCTAGATAATTTATTAACAACCCTATTAATAAACCCAGTATCACCACTCCTATGACTAACTTTACTAGCGTCTCGAGTGCCAAAGCCTTTTTATCAGAGAACGGCATAGTCAGTTTTTTCTTAAAGAAGCTAGTATTTAAACTTTACTCAAGC
>CAZTPT010000030.1:0-7799 GCA_964615705.1 uncultured Methanosarcinales archaeon | reverse complement strand
GGGTTTGTTGTTCACATCGTACCTTTACCGGCGCATAAAGAGTGAGAGCGCTGGGAATAAGGCTATGAAGGAAATCGCCTCTGCCATCAGGGAGGGCGCGATGGCTTTCCTGAAAGCGGAGTACAGGTTCCTAGCAGCATTCATAATCGTAGTAGCCGCGCTCTTATACCTCTTCATAAATAAGTACACAGCCGCAGCGTTCGTTACAGGAGCGTTGCTCTCAGTGCTAGCGGGCAACATCGGGATGAGGACTGCAACCACTTCCAACGTTAGGACTGCTAACGCCGCGAAGAGGTCTTTGTTGAAGGCGTTGAGGCTGGCGTTTTCCTCCGGCGCGGTGATGGGGTTGAGCGTTGTCTCCCTAGGACTGCTCGGCATAACCATTATGTATTACTGGATGAGGAACCCTGAGTTGTTGTTCGGCTTCGGCTTCGGAGCGAGCAGCATAGCGTTGTTCGCAAGGGTCGGGGGAGGAATATACACCAAGGCAGCTGACGTAGGCGCGGACCTAGTTGGAAAGGTGGAGGCGGGAATCCCGGAAGACGACCCTAGAAACCCTGCGGTGATAGCTGACAACGTGGGTGACAACGTTGGAGACGTCGCGGGGATGGGAGCAGACTTGTACGAGAGCTACGTCGGCAGCATAATAGCAGCGATGGCTCTCGGGGCAGCTATAACCGGCTTCAGCGCTGCAGGGGTGCAATACCCTTTGCTCCTGGCAGCGAGCGGAATAGTTGCGAGCATTATCGGGACCTTCTTCGTGAAGTCTAAGAAGATACACTCCGCGTTGAGGAACGGCTTGCTAGTCGCTAGCGGGTTAACCGTGATAGCAGCCGCGGCTCTTTCAAAGGCGTTGTTCAACTCTTTAAACGTTTTCTGGGCAACGCTTTCAGGACTGGTCACTGGATTGATAATAGGATTGCTGACAGAGTACTACACTTCTTACGATTACAAACCGACAAGGGCTATCTCAAAGGCGTCCCAGACCGGCGCAGCAACTAACATCATCGAAGGCTTAGCACTCGGGATGATGTCTCCAGCTTTGCCGGTGGTCGCGATAAGCGTTGCAATACTGCTGTCTTACTGGGCGGCTGGCATCTACGGCATAGCAGTGGCCGCTGTCGGAATGTTGTCAACGCTTGGCATAAGCTTGGCCGTGGACGCTTACGGGCCCGTGGCTGACAACGCGGGAGGCATAGCGGAGATGGCAGGCTTGGGGAAGAAGGTGAGGGAGCGGACTGACGCCTTGGACTCAGCGGGAAACACCACGGCAGCTATTGGTAAAGGGTTCGCCATCGGATCAGCAGCGCTGACCGCTCTAGCCTTGTTCTCAACCTTTGCCTCAGCTGCGAAGCTAAGCGTTGTGAGCGTTCTAGACGCGAAAGTGTTGGCAGGGATGTTTATAGGGGGCGTGCTGCCTTTCGTGTTCAGCGCCCTCACCATGAAAGCGGTTGGGAGAGCTGCTTTCTCCATGATTGAAGAGGTTAGGAGGCAGTTCAAGGACAAAGCCGTTCTGAAGGGGAAGAAGAAGCCGGACTACGCGAGGTGCGTGGAGATATCCACCAAGGGCGCGTTGAAGGAGATGATGGTTCCAGGGTTGCTAGCAGTGCTGGCGCCTGTGGTTATGGGCTTCGGCCTCGGCGTAAGCGCCTTGGCAGGTATGCTTGCAGGCTCCTTGGTGTCAGGAGTGGTGCTTGCCTTGATGCTTGCAAACGCGGGCGGCGCTTGGGACAACGCGAAGAAGTACATAGAGAAAGGGGTGTACGGTGGCAAGGGGAGCTCTGCTCACAAGGCAGCAGTTGTCGGGGACACAGTAGGAGACCCAGCGAAGGATACCTCTGGCCCCTCCATAAACATATTGTTGAAACTCATGGCCATAGTGTCGTTGGTGATAACCCCGTTGCTGCTTTAAAAAGTCTTTTTTCAATTTTTTATTCTTTGTTCAAGACACTGGGGCATAGAAAAATTAATATATTACTTGTTCCGTGGAGAACAGTTGAGGGAGGCATGGTTTACGAGCCTTTGCAATTAGGGTTTTACAGGAGCAACGATTCTTACAAGATGCTCATAGAACCAGCAGCGGCGGATGAGTGCTTCTTAAGGGTGATGGTTGAGCCTAACAGGTTCTGCGAGGTGAGCGAGTTCGTGAACGCTTACAAGGGGAGCGAGGAGGATTTCAAGGAGGGGTTGGAAAAGGTTTTGAAGTCAGAATAAGCGCTTCCCTTGCATCTTCTTCATGAGTTGCTCCATTCCTTTCTCTCCCTTCAAGAGTTTCACCATTTTCTTGGACTGGGAGTACTGCTTTAACAAGCTCCTAACGTCGGCAGTGGTTAAGCCTGCGCCTCTCGCTATGCGCTCCACCCGGGAAGCGTTGATTATTGAGGGGTCTTCCAGTTCTTGCTTAGTCATGCTGTCCATCGCAATCCTCCACCTGTCCAAGCGTTCTTGCTGCACTTCTAATGCTTCTTTGGGAATCTTCAACTGCCCCATGCCGGGTATTAGTTCTAAGAGCTTGCTCAACGGGCCCATCTTCTTCATTGCTTGCATCTGCTCGTACAAGTCTAACAGGTTGAATTCTCCTTTCAAGAATCTTCTGCCGAGGTCTTCTGCTTTCTCCTCGTCAATAGCAGCTCTTGCTTTTTCCAGCAAGGCTTCCAAGTCCCCCATTCCTAAAAGCCTGGACACGAATCCTTCGGGGTTGAACTCTTCTAAGTCGTTCAGCTTTTCACCAACGCCTATGAACTTGACAGGGGCTCCTGTGACCGCGCAGGCGCTCAAGGCGCCCCCACCCTTCGCAGTTCCTTCCATCTTGGTTATTATAACTCCTGTAATCCTGCAAGCTTGGTGGAAAGCCTTTGCCTGGGCCTCTGCCGCTTGTCCTATGTCCGCTGATAATACGAGCAACGCCTCGTCCGGCTTCACTGATTTGCTGAGCTTGTTCAATTCTTCTATGAGGTCGGGGCTTAACGCGTCCCTCCCTGCGGTGTCTATGATTACTAAGTCGAAGAACCGTAACGCTTGACCGTGCTTCTCCCAAATGGCGACTGGGTCTTTCAACTCCGGCTCTCCGAAGAACTTCACGCCTGCTTTCCTCGCGAGTTGTTCTAATTGCTGGTAAGCGGCAGGCCTCCACGTATCTGTTTGCAAGACAGCGACTTTTTTCCCTCGCTTGGCGTAGTAGTGGGCAAGCTTTCCAGCAGTGGTCGTTTTTCCTGAGCCGAACAATCCGAGAAGCATTACCTTGAACGGTTTCTTGTTAATGCTTATCTTAGAGCCGCTGCCGCCTAGGAACTTGACCAGCTCTTCGTAGATTATCTTTACTAGTTGCTCCTTCTTCGTCAACCCTTTGACTTCCTCCTTAGCCCTTTGCTTTATCTCGTTGCTTAACTGGAAGACTAGCTTGACGTTCACGTCTGCTTGGAGCAACGCTCTCTGAATGTCCTTCACCACCTCGTTGACTAGCTTCTCATCCACTAGGGACGCCCTTGTCAGCTTCTTGATGGTGGAGCGCAGCCCCTCCCCCAACTTTTCCAGAACCATGTGTTTCGAGGAAGAACCTTTTTTTTATAAAGGTTAAGTTTAGAAGTATAACTCCTCGTTCAGGAAGGGTATGAGAGCCACTGTCAAGCCGTGGGCGTATAGCTCTTTTCGGTTCATAACACCCTTTGTTAGGAACCCTGCCGCGCCGTGTTTCTGCTTCGTGTTCTTATCACCCGAGAGTTCGTCAATCACTTCTCCCAGCTCAACGCCGTTCAACAAGCGAGCCGTGATCATGCTTGGGAGTTCGAAGAAGGGGGACGTCCCGAACCCTGCGCGCCCCTCCTCGTCTAAGATGCACACCCCTCCAACAGCGAACCACTTGGAGTAAAGCTTCACCACACCTCCCTCTATGCCTACGAAGAAGCTTGCTCCTAACCCTTGCTCCTCGTTTAGCTTCTTCAAAGCCAGAGCCCTGTTCTCGGCGCCTTTAAATGTTTGATCATTAACTGGCTGGTCTGGCACGTTGGAATCAACGCTCAACCCGACCACTTCTACCTCTTCGAAGTACTTGGAAAACGCTTCCTTGACGGCGTCCAGCTTCACCGGATTCTTAGAACCAACCAGTACCTTCACGACAAGGGATTAGCTTCTTAGTTTTAAAAAATTAACCTTTCACATCTAGGCTTAGAACTCTTCGAACTCGTCCAGGTTGTTCAGGTAGCCTTGCTGCTTGAGCCACTTTACCTGGACAGGCCTGTACTTGAACACGAGGTCTCCTTTCTCGTCTCCCCCGTACTCCCACGGCTGGACCAGGACGAGGTCTCCTTCCCTCACCCAGAGAAACCTTTTAAGCCTGCCTGGAACCCTGCAAACCCTTGTCTTTCCGTCCAGGCAGCGAACCTTGCACCTTCCGCCTCCAAGTCTTTGCTCCAGGACTCCTATGACTTGGTTCCCCCTTGGAAGCTTAACCCTTTTAATCTCTTCTTGTTCTTGCTCCGTGAACCCTGGGGCTATGTCTTTCTTATCCTCCATGGGTTAAGAGGATGAGAAGGCTTATTTAAAAAGTTTCCCACAACCGCTTCTTTTAAGAGGGTGATTGCTTTAAGCACAGCTTCCTCGTCCCCGTTAGGGATTTCTCGCAGGAGTTGCTTTGCGAAGGCTAACTTTCGCTCTTCCTTGGCGCGAACCTTTCTTAACGCTTCCTCCGCAAGGTTGGAGGGCGCTGCTTCAACTCTTAACTCGTAACTGTCTCCGAACGCCTTGCTGAAGAGGTAGAGCGCTCTCTCCGCGTGGAAGTCAGAAGTCACCAATATCACTTTCTTAACGCCTAGTTTTTCAATTAATTTCTTGGTGAAGAACGCGTTTTCCAAGGTGTGAGTTGAGCATTCCTCCAGTATCAACGCTTCTCTAGGCACCCCTTTGCTTTGGAGGAAGGAAGCCATGGCTTCTGCTTCCGAGCAGCCCTTTCTTTCTTGGTAGAATGGGTGAGAGCCGCTCAGCACCAATTTGCCGGCGACTCCTTGCTCGTAGAGGGAGAGCGCTTTCTCAACCCTCTGCTTTGCTGTCCTCGTCAAGCCGCAATCCCTTTCAACGCCGCTTCCAAGCACTACCAAGGCGCAGTCTTTCTCAAAGCGTTGCATGAGGGTTTCAGCAGAGGAGTGTTGTTTTAAAGTTTTCGCGTGGCAGGGTGGGGAGAGCAACCACAACACATATAAACCAGTAACCACTACTTAGTCGTTATAATGGGGTTTTTTGATGACGAGGTTGAGAGAGAGTACTTGCTGGCAGAGCTGGAAGAGGAGAGGAGGATTTTCTACGAGTTATACTCCGAGTGGGACTCTATAAGGGAAGCTGCGCCTGAATTGTTCAAAGGGAATTCCTTGAAGCTGGAATCTTACCTCAAGGAGCACGGCAAGAACTTGGGAGAAGTGTTAAGGTTGATTAGCGACGCAGCGAATCATTACTTGGACATTTTCAACTATGAGAGTTCTCTTTCAAGAACGCTGGTGAAGAAGGGAGTTGTGCCATCCGAGGAATTATGGGAAAAGGTGAGGAAGGGGGAGGAGAGCGTTAAGAACTCCTCAAAGATATTCGGCACCCTCGACGCGGTGATAAACCTTTGGCTGCTGCGAAGGAGCGTCTTAATTGATTGTAGCGAAGCAGGAGACTTAGCGGTGGCTCTCAACACATACCTCCAAGGCTTGAAAGAGTACGCGCAAGGATAGTAGGCAAGCAAAAAATTTATTAAGACGCTTAGAAGTGGTTGAAAGACATGAAAGAGGAAGCACCCTTAGAAACAGGAGGGTTCTTAGCAAGCCTCAACCTTCAAGAAACCTTGTTCAGAGAGCTTTACAACTCGTGGAACAAGGCTAAACACTTGAAGAAGAAGTGGTTCTGGAAGGAAAAAGCTGACTTAGCAGTTTACGAGGAGGAGAGAGGGGTGAGCATTGACGAAGCAATAAATACCTTGGACTGGGCGTCTTGGTTCTTCAAGCGTAAGAACAAAGCGGAATACTTGAGAGGGTTGATCGCGGGCTTGAAAGAGGAAGGAGTGTACGTCCCTCCTTCCTACCGGGAAACGCTGCACGCCTTTGAATGGTTCAAAAGCGTTGACAAGCTGGTGAAAGCGCACCTTGAGGGCTCGCCGTTGCTAGTGAGCAAGCAGGATGCTTACAAGGTGAGTCGCTGCCTCAACCACTTCTTAGACCACTTCGAGGAATACGCGTATGAATAGCGTTGGTGAGATAACCAAGAGGTTGAGGAAGGCTTACGGGGACCCAAGGACGGCTTTGAGGTACAAGAACCCTTTGCAATTATTAATAGCAACGATGTTGTCCGCGCAGTGCACTGATGAGAGGGTTAACAAAGTAACCCCTAAGTTGTTTGCGAGGTTCAAGACCGCTAATGACTTCGCAGAAGCAGAGTTGTCCGAGATTGAAGAGTTGGTTAGGAGCACTGGTTTTTACAAGCAGAAAGCCAGGTTCATAAAAGGGGCTTGCAAAGCCATCGTTGAAAGGTTCAACGGAGAAGTTCCTGAAAACATGGAAGACTTGCTAAGCCTTCCAGGCGTTGCTAGGAAGACTGCTAACGTGCTATTGAACAACGCGTTCAACCAGGCAAGCGGGATAGTGGTGGATACTCACGTGAAGCGAGTGGGGAAGCGCTTAGGGTTGCACAGCGGAGGCTCTGCTGAGAGGATTGAGGAAGAGCTAATGAGCAAAATACCTAGGAAGAATTGGATATTCATCAGCCACGCGTTGATAGAGCACGGCAGGGCTGTGTGCAAGGCTAGGAAGCCGTTGTGCAACGAATGTTTTTTAAGCGACATCTGCCCTTCAGCGTTCAAGGAGTAAAATGGAGAAGTGCAAAGACCCTAACCCGCCGAAGGGTTGGCCCAGGCCCATATACGTGTTGCACAAGCACCGCGCGAGGAAGCTTCACTACGACCTCAGGCTGGAGATGAACGGAGTGTTGAAGAGCTGGGCTGTACCGAAGGGTCCTCCTTTAAAGGGGGAGAAGAGGCTGGCGGTGCTTGTGGAGGACCACGCCTTGGGATACGCGGACTTTGAAGGCGTTATAGAGGAGGGTTACGGCGCGGGCAAGGTTGAAATATATGACAAGGGAACTTTCAAGTTGCTTGAGCAAGAGGAGGGGAAGCTGGTCTTCGAATTAGAGGGTGAGAAGCTCTCCGGCAGGCACGTCTTGTTAAGGTTTAAGAAGGAGAATGAGAAGGAGTTGTGGCTCTGGTTCGAGAAAGGCGTTTGAAAACCGTTTGAGAATTTAGAAAAAAAAGGAAAAAGAAAAAATTTAGAGTTTTTCATAACTGGCTGTTCGGAGCAGCGAACAGTTTCACTCCAGCAGGGAGAGCAATCCTTCAAGCTGGGAGGGGCTCAGGGAACGAACGTCTAGTCCTTGCACGCGCTCGCCGAGCTCTCTCCTCATCCTGCGAGTTTTTGCGAACTCTTCGTCATGCTTCTTCTTCGCTTCCATCACTCTGATCGCCCTCGCCTCGTGAACGGTTCTGCCGTACTCTGTGCCGCGTAGCCCGTGGTCCAAGACCCTTAACTCGTCGAGGGAGAGTTTGTAGAGGTCTATCCTCAGCTCTCCCACAGGAGTTCGGGATTCTTCTGAGGACCCCTCGTATCGCCTCCCGTTAGCGAAGTTAGGGCTCCAATACATTGCTGCGATTAGCGCGGCCATCACCGCGGCGCTTATCATAATGCCGATGGCGCTTATTTCTATCATGGTTTTCACCTCCGTTTTCCTGCCAAAAGGCACTTATATACCACTATTAAGTAGTAATTAATATTTATATATTT